>DAOMOU010000159.1:0-5067 GCA_035444525.1 Gammaproteobacteria bacterium
ATCTTGTAGGCCAGCGCCTGGCCGGGCCAGGCGATGTAGCGGTCGATCTCGTTGACGATGTCGGCCTCGGTCTTGGCGGCGTTGTCGCGGAAATAGTCGATGGCCTGCTGCCGGCTCCAGCCGAACTCGTGGATCCCGGTGTCCACTACCAGGCGGACGGCACGCCACATCTCGTAAGTCAGCTGGCCGAACTTCGAATAGGGGTCCTGGTACATGCCCAGCTCCGGGCCGAGGCTCTCCGCATACAGCGCCCAGCCCTCGACGTAGGCGGTGACGCCGCCAAAGCGCCGGAAGGCGGGCAGCCCCTCGAGCTCCATGGCAAGCGCGATCTGGAAGTGGTGCCCGGGGACGGCCTCGTGAATGGTGAGCGCCTCGATCTCGTACTTGGGGCGTACCTCCGGGCGGTACAGGTTGACGTAGTAATAGCCGGCGCGGCTGCCGTCGGCCGCGGGCCGCGAATAGTAGGCCGTGGTCGTGTCCGGCGCGATCGCGTCCGGGATCGGCCGCACGCCGTAAGGCATGCGCGGCATGCGCCCGAACAGCTTGACCAGCTCCGGGTCGACCCGCTTGCTGGTCGCCAGGTAGGCCTCGAACAGCGCCTCGGGCGTGTCGTAGTAGAAGCTCGGGTCGGTGCGCAGGTGCTCGAAGAACGCCGCCAGGTCGCCCTCGAAGCCGACCTCTTCGCGAATCGCCTCCATCTCGGACCGGATGCGTGCCACTTCGCTCAGCCCGAGGTCGTGAATTTCGCGCGGCGTCAGGTCGGTGGTGGTGAAATGGCGCGCGCGGGCCGCGTAGTATTCACGGCCGTCCGGCTGGTCCCAGACGCCGACGCTGGCGCGCGTCGCAGGCAGGTAGCGGGTGCGGAAAAAGTCGTCCAGCCGCCGGATCGCCGGCAGCACGACATCGCGCACCGCCGCCAGGCCCTCCCGGGACAGCCGCTCGCGCTCGGCGGCGGGCAGGTCCGCCGGGAGCTCAAGGAAAGCCTTGGCCCACGGGCTCTGTTCGACGTCGAGCGCGGCCTGGGCCTCGAGCTGCGCCGCGATGCGCTCGGCGATGATGCGTGGGTGCACGACGCCGGACTCGACGCCGGCGGCCAGCAGCGCCAGGTTCTGGTCCCCGAGGTCGCCGAAGGCCCGCACGCGCGCCAGCCAGTCTTCGTAGTCCTGCACGGTCACGAGGCGCAGCCGCTCGACGGTCTCGTAGGCGTTCTGCGGGCCGCCCCGCTGGTTGAACGGCACCAGGTGGCGGCGGTAGCGATGGTGCTGAATGCTCTCGTCCAGCACCCGGCGGTACATTTCCTTGTCCAGCCGGCGGGCGGTCGACAGCGCGTCGGAGTCGAATTCTTCGAGGCGCTCGAGTGCGGCCAGGTCGGCCTCGTGCGACGCCGCAATGGCCTCCGGCGAAAGATCCGGCCAGCGGTCGTTCCAGCGGCGGTCGCCGAGGGACGAGGCCCAGGTCGGGTTGGCCTCCAGGGTGCGCTGCCACTCGGCCTCCAGGAAGGCCTCCAGTTCGGCATCGGCGGACGCCGCGCCGGCCGTGATCGGCAGGCACAGGAGCAGGGTGGAAGTGAGTGCGCGCAGCAGCGTCATCGTGGACTCCGGCGGATCGGTCGGCAGGGGGGCAATGATCACCGTCCCGACCCGGACTCGCAAGGGAGCCCGGCCCTCGGGTATCATCCGCCCTCCAACGCATAGTCCCCGGCGGAGAGACCCCGGCCAGCCGGCCCGGGGCGCCGAAGGCGCAAGTACCGCCCGGAAACGCTCAGGCAAAAGGACGCCGGGGATGAGTTGGCTCTGGAGAGCGGCCGCACGCAGGGCCCACCGAAGGTGACCGGCTTCGCAGGCGCGCAGCGCAGCGGGGCTGAATCTCTCAGGTTCCCGGACAGAGAGGCGGCAGGCGGCGCCTGCCGTTGTGCTGTTTGAGCTTTGGGAGACGCGCGTTATGGGCGACAGGACACCTCTTCACGGCGAGCATGAGCGCCTCGGCGCGCGGCTGGTCGATTTCGGCGGCTGGGACATGCCGCTGCACTACGGCTCGCAGGTCGAGGAGCACCACGCGGTGCGCAGCGATGCCGGGCTGTTCGACGTCTCGCACATGACCGTGGTGGACCTCGAGGGCGAGGGCGTGCGCGCCTGGCTGCGGGGCCTGCTGGCCAACGACGTGGCGCGGCTGCAGACGCCGGGCAAGGCGCTGTACAGCTGCATGCTCAACGAGGACGGCGGCGTCATCGATGACCTGATCGTCTATTTCCTCGCCGAGGGTCATTTCCGGATGGTGGTCAACGCGGCGACCCGCGCCAAGGACCTGGCCTGGCTGGAGCGCCAGGCGCAGGGGGCCGCCGTCACCGTCCGGGAGCGCCCCGAGCTGGCGATGATCGCCGTGCAGGGCCCGGACGCACGCCACAAGGCCGCCCAGCTGCTGCCGGAGCAGGCCCGTGGCGCCGCACTCGAGCTCGGGGCGTTCACAGCCGGGCAGTTCGGCGACCTATTCGTCGCGCGCACCGGATACACCGGCGAGGACGGCTGGGAGATCATCCTGCCCGGCGCGCAGGCCGAGGACTTCTGGCGCCGCCTGGTGGGCGCGGGGCTGCGCCCCTGCGGACTCGGCGCGCGCGACACGCTGCGGCTCGAGGCGGGCATGAACCTGTACGGCCAGGACATGGACGAGTCGGTCAGCCCGCTCGAATCCGGCCTGGGCTGGACCGTGGCCTGGGAGCCGGCCGGGCGCGATTTCATCGGCCGCACGGCCCTGGAGGCACAGCGCAGCGCCGGCCCCGCACGCAAGCTGGTCGGCTTGTTGCTGGAGGACCGCGGCGTGCTGCGCGCGCACCAGCGGGTAGTCACCCCGGCCGGCGACGGCGAGGTCACCAGCGGCAGCTTCTCGCCGACGCTCGGCCGCTCGATCGCGTTCGCGCGCGTGCCGAAGGAGGCCGGCGAGCGACTCCAGGTGGAGGTACGCGGCCGGTTGCTTGACGCCCGCGTAGTCAGGCCGCCGTTCGTGCGCAACGGCAAGCCTCGCATTCAACTCGACTGAAGCTTTTCACCCGACCCGGTATTCGAGAGGCCCGCGATGAGCAAGATTCCTGCCGAACTGAGGTACACCCGCACTCACGAGTGGCTGCGGCAAGAGGACGACGGCAGCGTGACCGTCGGCATTTCTGACCACGCCCAGGCGGCGCTGGGCGACCTGGTGTTCGTCGAGACGCCGGAGGCCGGGCGCCAGGTGAAGTCCGGCGAGGCCTGCGCGGTGGTGGAGTCGGTCAAGGCCGCCTCGGACGTCTACAGCCCGATCGGCGGCGAGATCATTGCGGGCAACGAGGCGCTTGCCACGCAGCCCGAGCTTCTGAACACCGATCCCTACGGTGAGGGCTGGATCATGAAGATCCGGCCTGTCGGGAGCGCCGAAACCTCTGCGCTGCTGGACGCGAATGCATACCAGGCGACTCTCGAGGACTGATCCCGCGATGCCATTCATACCGCACACGCAGGACGATATCCGCGAAATGCTCGATGCCATCGGCGTCGCCGACATCGAGCAGCTGTTCGACGAGATTCCGCCGGGCCTGAAGGTCGAGGCGCTGGCCGGCGTGCCGCCTGCGCTTGGCGAGATGGAGATCCAGCGGCTGATGCGCGAGCGAGCTGCGCTCGATGCGGGCCACCTGAACTTCATCGGCGCCGGCGCCTACGAGCACCACATTCCGGCGGCCGTGTGGGAAATCACTACCCGGGGAGAGTTCTACAGCGCCTACACGCCGTACCAGGCCGAGGCCAGCCAGGGCACGCTGCAGCTCATCTACGAGTATCAGTCCATGCTGGCGTCGCTGACCGGCATGGACGTATCGAATGCCTCGCTGTACGACGGCGCCTCGGCGATGGCCGAGGCTGCACTGATGGCGGTGCGCGCCAATCGCAGCTCGAAGTCCGCGCGTATTCTCGTACCCGCCACGGTCAATCCCGCCTACCGCCGTGTCGCCGCCAGCATCGCGGGCGGGCAGGGCCTGCAGTTCGAAACCGTGCCCTACTGCGCGGAAACCGGCGCCACCCTGCCGGAGGCCCTGCGCCGCTGGGACGACCAGGACGTCACGGCACTGGTCATCCAGCAGCCGAACTTCTTCGGCGGCTACGAGGACATCGCCGCCCTGACCGACTGGGCACACGCCAGGGGTGCGCTGGTGATTGCCGTGGTCAACCCGATCAGCCTCGCATTGCTGACGCCGCCCGGCGAGTGGGGCGAGGGCGGCGCGGACATCGCCTGCGGCGAGGGTCAGCCGCTGGGCGTGCCGCTCAGCTCGGGCGGGCCCTACTTCGGCTTTCTCACCTGCCGCAACGCCCTGGTGCGCCAGATGCCGGGGCGCATCGTCGGCCGCACCGTGGACCTCGACGGCCGCGAGGGCTTCGCGCTCACCCTGCAGGCGCGCGAGCAGCACATCCGCCGTTCCAAGGCGACCTCGAACATCTGCACCAACCAGGGCCTCCTGGTCACCGCCGCAACCATCTACATGAGCCTGCTGGGAGCCGAGGGCCTGGCGCGCGTCGCCGCCGCCTGCGTGCGCAACACCGCTGAGCTGGTCGGCCAGCTGGAATCCATCGAGGGGGTGCGGCGGGCATTCGCGGGGCCGTTCTTCCACGAGTCGGTGCTGCGCCTCGACCAGCCCGTGGCACCCTTGCTGGAGGCGCTCGCGGAGCGTGGCATCCTCGGCGGTTACGACCTGTCGCACGATTACCCGGAGCTCGGCAACGCGCTGCTGGTGTGTGCGACGGAAACCCGCAGCGCCAGCGACATCGAAACCTACTTCCAGGCGCTGGACGACGTCCTGCGCAAGGCGCGAGTGGCCTGAGCCGCCCGTTTTCAACAGGTCCACCCGGAGTATCCCGATGGCCACCATCACTCTGCAAGGCAACGAAATCCACACCACAGGCGAGTTTCCGCGCGTCGGCAGCAAGGCGCCTGATTTCACCCTGACCGATCGCGATCTCAACGACGTGTCGTTGTCGCGGTGGATGGGGAAGAAGAAGCTGCTGTCGATCTTTCCGAGCATCGACACGCCGGTCTGCGCCGTCTCGACCC
>DAOMOU010000160.1:0-4987 GCA_035444525.1 Gammaproteobacteria bacterium
GAGGGCAAGGGCAAGGTCGTGGACCTCCTGACCGACCGCGTGGCGGCGGTGGTGCGCTTCCAGGGCGGGCACAACGCGGGCCATACGCTGGTTATCGGGGGCAAGAAAACCATCGTGCGGCTGCTGCCCTCGGGCATCCTGCGCGAGGGCGTGTCCTGCCTCATCGGCAACGGCGTGGTGCTCTCGCCCGAGGCCTTGCTGGGCGAGATCGACGAGCTGACCGGGCGCGGCATTCCCGTCATCGAGCGAGTGCGCATCAGTCCTGCCTGCCCGTTGATCATGCCCTCGCACGTCGCGCTGGATGCGGCGCGCGAGCACGCCAAGGGCGCCGCCAAGATCGGCACCACCGGGCGCGGCATCGGCCCGGCCTACGAGGACAAGGTCGCACGCCGGGCGTTGCGGGTCTCGGACCTGGCGCATCGCGAGCGCTTCGCGGCAAAGCTGGGCGAGGTGCTCGACTTCCACAATTTCGTGCTGCAGCGCTATTTCGGCCGCGAGGCGGTGGATTTCCAACAGACGCTGGATCACCTGCTGGCACTCGGCGAACGCATCCAGCCGATGGTCGCCGACGTGGTGGCGCTGCTCGACGGCCACCGCAAGGCAGGCGACAACGTGCTGTTCGAGGGCGCGCAGGGCGCCTTGCTGGACATCGACCATGGCACCTATCCCTTCGTGACCTCGTCCAATACCACGGCCGGCGGCGCGTGTACCGGCGCCGGCGTCGGGCCGCGCTCGATCGACTACGTGCTCGGGATCGTGAAGGCCTACACGACGCGCGTCGGCTCCGGCCCGTTCCCGACCGAGTTGTTCGACGAGATGGGCGAGCACCTGGCGCGCGTGGGCCACGAATTCGGCTCGGTGACGGGGCGGGCGCGCCGCTGCGGGTGGTTCGACGCCGTGTCGCTGCGCCGCTCCATCTCGCTGAACAGCGTCTCCGGGCTATGCGTCACCAAGCTCGACGTGCTCGATGCGCTCGACACCATCCGTATCTGCGTCGGCTACCGGGTCGGCGGCAAGGTCACGGAGACGCCGCCGCTGGCCGCCGACCAGTACGCCGATATCGAGCCGATCTACGAGGACGTGCCGGGCTGGAACAGCTCGACCGTCGGCATCACGCGCCACGCGGACCTGCCCGCCAACGCGCGTGCCTATCTCGAGCGGCTGGCAGAGGTCGTCGGCGTGCCGATCGACATCATCTCGACCGGGCCCGACCGTGCCGAGACGATCGTGCTGCGCAATCCCTTCGATTAATGGGGACACTCCCCAATTCCGAGGGAATTGGGGAGTGTCCCCAATTTCACTCCGTGCGCCGCACGCTCAGGTAGCGCATGTTGCGGATGCGTTCCACGTGGCCGGCCTCGTGGCAGGCGATGCAGTATTCCGCGGCCTGCCGGTACTCCGAGTGGCGCGTGGCGAAGATCGGGTTTGCCTGCACCGCCTCGTCGGAGAGGTGGCAGCCGATGCAGTTGTTCATGGTCTTGTCGGGATAGCTCGCCAGCTTGTCGTGATGCGGGTTCACCTGCCCGGTGAACACCAGGAACACCTTGCGCGCGCCCTGCGTCTTGTCGCGCATGAAGCCGCCGGTATGGCATTCGAGGCAGCCGACGTCAGGGTGCATGCCGTGATCCCACGACGCGCGCTCGTACGCATGGCACGAGCTGCAGAATGCGTCGCCCTTGGTCATCTGGTGACCTGCGACGCCGCCGACGGCCAACACGAGCAGCGCCACGACGATCACCACGATCCAGAGTTTGTTCATGTCTTCGACTCTCCAGGTTCCGCCTGGTGAAGGACCGGCGGGCGCAGGGCCCGCCGGCGATCGTCACTTGACTCGCTTGTTGCCGTCCCAGACCAGCTCGGCCTCCGGCAGCAGCGGCAGGTATTGCAGCCACGGGTGGGAGTCCAGATGCGCCTGGCTCTGCTGGAGCTTGCGGCTGTGCTCGCGAATCGGCGGCACCAGTTCATTGATCGGCCGGTCCATGGCGGCCGCAATCGCGTAGTTGGAGGCGCGGATCGCAAGCTGGACCGCCTCGTCGCTGTACTGCTGCGAGGAGGCCAGGGTGTCGAGCGCCTTGACCGGGTTGTGGGCGCCGGCACTGTTCTCCGCCGACACGTAGTCCCAGAACCACTGGCCCTTGCGCACCAGCTCGCGTGCCTGCGCGAGGACTTCCTGGTCGACGCCCGGCGTCTCCATCGCGCGGCGCACCGCCTCGTGGGCGCGCACCGATTTCTCCTGCGCGATGTTGAGTTGCTTCCAGACGCGCTCCTGGTTGTACTCGGTGCGCTCGCGCAGGTCGGCCGGCGAGCGGTCGGAGTGACAGGTGCCGCAGGAGGACTTGATGGATTCGTCATTCTTCAGCGGCGAGGTCCAGTGGTGCGAGGTGATGCGCGCCGGGCCGTTGGTGACGCGCGGCATGTGGCAATCGGCGCAGCTGACGCCGTTCTGCGCATGCACGCTGTCAGAGAACATCTCGTACTCGGGGTGCTGTACCTTGACCATCGGCGTCTTGGATACCGCGTGCACCCAGTCCGCGAACGGGCCGGTGAAGCCGTCGCGCTCGGCCTGGCCGTCCGCCTTGAAGCGGTAGATGTCCTCGGCGTTCATGCCGTAGTCCCAGGGGAAGTGCGGCTTGGCGGCCACGCCGTGCTCGCCTTTCTCGAAGTAATACTCAACATGACATTGCGCGCACACCAGCGAGCGCATCTCGTGGCGCGACGCTTCGCGCCAGTCCTTGCCCTGGCGCTTGAGCGCCTCGTCCAGCGGCACGCTGGTGATGACCAGGCGCATGTGGTTGGCCGGGTCGTGGCAGTTCTCGCAGCCGATGCTGTGGCGTTCGTTGTCGAGCTGCTCGCGGAAGTCGTGGAAATTCATCGCCCAGAGCGCATCGCCGTATTCCTTCAGGAGCTGCGGCATGGCGTTGGTCTTGCAGTTGAAGCAGGTGGTCGGCAGTCCGGCCTGCTCGCTGTAACGGTTGATCCGGTCGATCTTGGTGACGTCCGTGATCGCATAAGTGTGGCCGCGGGCGCGGTCGTACTCGTAGCTGAACGGGTAGCCGAGCCACAGGTTCTTCAGGTACGGCTGCGCATGCTTGTAGCCACGCGGCAGCGGGTCGAAGTCATTGTGCTTCTGGTGCTGCACCGAACCCGCGTACTCGGTCATTTGCGAGTCGTCATTGTTCGCGAGGTACGACTTGTACTGCGGCAGGTTCTGGAACTTCAGGTTGCCTTCACCGTATTTCCACTCGGACGGGGCGGCACCGTAGGCTCCCTCCGGCGCAGCCGAGGCCGAGTCCGCGGACCGGAGGCTGAGCGACAGGCCAATACCGACGAGCACCGCGCCCGTTACCAGTGCGATCAGATAACGCATGACTGAACTCCTGCTGTTTCCCCGGCTCGCCGCGTGGCCGCCGCAAGCCCTGTGACACGACTGCGTCGCGTCATCCCTCCCGGTAGTAGAGAGATTCCTTCAAACCGTTTGTATAGTGGTTAACCCCTACATTTCCGGATGGATCCCCATGGGCTCAGGGTGGCCACGCCGACCCCGCCGGCTCCGGCGGGCGGCCCATGGCGACGTACAGATCCCATTCCTCGCCGACCCCGCGCAAGGCGTGTCGCCCGGCGGGCGCGAACTGCAGGCCCGAGCCCGCCACGAGATCCTTGACCGTGCGCGACACCAGCACCGCGCCCGGCCGGCAGAGCCCCATGATACGGGCGGCGATATGGACGGCGATACCGCCGACCTTGGGACCCATGACTTCGCACTCGCCGATGTGCAGGCCGGCGCGAACCTCGATGCCGAGCGTCTGGACGACGTCCCGGATGGCCAGCGCGCAGCGCACGCCGCGGGCCGGGCCGTCGAAGGTCGCGAAAAAGCCGTCTCCGGCAGTGTCGATCTCACGGCCGCGAAACCGGGCAAGCTCCTGCCGCACGAGGACATGGTGGCGGTCCAGCAGGTTCTTCCAGTCCCGGTCGCCGAGCCGCTCTGCGAGGCCGGTTGCGCCGACGATGTCGGTGAACAGCACGGTCGCGAGCACGCGGTCGTGATCCGGCGCTTCACGGGTGCCGGTCAGGAACTGCTGGACGTGGTCGAGCATTTCCACCACGTCGCCGGCATGGAAAAAATGGTCCCGGCCGGGCAGTTCGACCAGCGTTGCGCCATCGATGTGCTCGGCGAGGTAGCGGCCGTTGCCGACGCGCATGTAGTGGTTGTCGCGCCGGTGCAGCACCAGCGTGGGTACGCGGACGGTCGGCAGCACCGGGCGTATGTCCAGGTCATAGGTCGACGGGTAGATCGCGGCAAACTCGCCGGGGCTCATGGCCAGCCGCTCGAGCCGCCCGCGACGTTCCACGAAGCCGGGATGGGCAGCCTCGCTGGGCGCGCCGATGTACGCCGCCTCGCCGGAGCCCCAGGCGCCGATGATGTCGTCGATGTAGCGTTGCGCCGCGTCGTCGGGCAGCCCGGCAGGGTAGTCCGGCCCCCTGCGGCGACGCGCGCAGGTGTCGGCCAGCACGATGGCGTGCGTGCGGTCGGGATGGGTCGCGGCGAACAGCAGGGCCAGGGGTCCGCCTTCCCCGTGGGCGAACAGCGCGGCGCGCCCGCAACCGAGGTCATCGAGCACGGTGCATACGTCGTGCATCCATTCCTCGATGGTCGGGATGGCCCCGAGCGGCACCGGATCGGAAAGGCCGCTGCCGCGCTTGTCCAGGCAGATCAGGCGGCTGAAGGAGGCGAGCCGGTCGTAGAATCGTGCGATCGTCGGCTCTTCGCGCATGACCTCCAGGTTGGTGACCCAGTCCGGGATGAACACGAGATCCAGCGGCCCGTCGCCGCTGACTTCATAGGCGACGGCCTGGCCGTCGTTGTCGCGCGCATAGCGGATCGTCTGGTTCATGCTGGCTGGGTCCCGCGAAGAGAAACCCTGGCGCGCACCGCATAGCGCGCGGCGTCGCCGGAGGGACTTGTCGGACCGAGATTACGAGATGCCGG
>DAOMOU010000161.1:0-4947 GCA_035444525.1 Gammaproteobacteria bacterium
TCTGGGGCGAGAACGAGATGTACCTGTTCATGCAGGCCACCGGGCTGCGCAGCGCCAACGTCGCGGGCCTGCCGTCCTACCCAAGCACGGCGCCGCGCAAGGAGCTCGATTTCATTCTCTACGGGTCGGGATTGCGACCCACGGCCTTCGAGATTCCCCAGGTGCGCTTTTCCGACCACCTGCCGCTGATCTGCGAATTCGAGCACGAGTAGCGGCCTGGCCTGGCCGCCCGGGCCGGCCAGGCCGACCGGGCTTTGTTGCGGTGGCGCCGGCCTGCGCCTACCATTAAACGGTTGTTTCAAACAGGCATCCCGGTTTGACGAGTCTGCTGGATTCCACCAAGGACCGGATCCTGGCGGCGGCTGAAGAGCTGTTTGCCCGGACCGGCGTGGCCCGCACCTCGCTGCGCGCCATCACCGCCCTGGCACGGGTCAACCTGGCGGCCGTGAACTACCATTTCGGCTCCAAGGAAGGCCTGGTCGAAGAGGTCTACCGTCGCCGCCTGGAGCCCCTGAATCGTGCCCGCCTCCTCAACCTGGAGCGGCTCGAGCGCCGCGCCCGCAAGCCGTCGCTCGAGGACGTACTCGAGGCTTTCATGAGCCCGGTGGCGCAGCTGGCGCGCGACCCGGCCCAGGGCGGTCCGACGGTGATGCGCCTGCTCGGCCAGACGCACGCCGAGGCCGAGGAACCGTTCAAGGCGTGGTTCGCCGGCGAGTACAAGCGCGTGCTGGAACGCTACCATGCGGCGCTGTGCCGGACCCTGCCCGGTATTCCGCCCGAGGACGTCCGTTGGCGGCTGCAGTTCCTCGTCGGCGCGCTGACCTACCCGGTTGCGGAGCGCCAGCTCGTCGAACTCGTGTCCGGCGAGGCCATGGACCCGGCCGACGTCAACCAGGTGGTGGAGCGCCTGCTGCCCTTCGTTGCGGCAGGTTTCCGCGTCCCGCCCGGAACCCCGAAACCGGCTCGCCGCGCCACGCGCCGGCGGCCGAAAGTTACCAGGAACAGTTAGGAGCAGATCATGGCCAAGACCCGCCACGCGTCTTACGCGAGCCCCGCCTACGTGGTGGACGGCGCGCGGACGCCCTTCCTGAAAGCCCGCGGCCGGCCGGGGCCCTTCAGCGCCTCCGACCTGGCCGTTGCGGCCGGCCGGGCCCTGCTGGCACGCCAGCCGATCGCCCCCGAACAGCTCGACGAGGTCATTCTCGGCTGTGCCATGGCGAGCCCGGACGAGGCGAACATCGGGCGGATCGTGGCGCTGCGGCTCGGCTGCGGCAACCGCGTGCCCGGCTTCACGGTGATGCGCAATTGTGCCTCGGCAATGCAGGCGCTGGACTCGGCAGCGCGCAACATCTGGCTCGGCAAGGCCGACCTGGTGCTGGCCGGCGGCACCGAGGCCATGAGTCGCGCGCCGGTGCTGTTCAACGAGGAAATGGTGAACTGGCTCGCCGACCTGGCGCGCGCCAAGGCGCCGCTCGACAAGGCGCTGCACATCGCGCGCCTGCGGCCGAAGCACTTCGCGCCCGTGATCGCACTCATCAAGGGCCTGACCGACCCGGTGGTCGGCCTCAACATGGGCCAGACCGCCGAGATCATCTCGGACCGCTTCGGCATCAGCCGCAAGGAGATGGACCGCTACTCGGTGCAGAGCCACCTGCGGCTGGCGGCGGCATTTGACGAGGGTCGGATGGACGAGGTCGTGGCGATCTACGACCCGGCCGGCCGCGCCCATGAAGAAGACGACGGCATGCGTCGCGACAGCAACGAGGAGAAGCTGGCCACGCTGAAGCCCTTCTTCGACCGGCGCGTCGGCCAGGTGACCGCGGGCAACAGCTCGCAGATCACCGACGGTGCGGCGCTGCTGCTGTTGGCCAGCGAGGCGGCGGTGAAGAAGCACAAGCTCGAGGTGCTCGGCACGATCGAAGACTGCGAGTGGGCCGCGCTTGACCCCGCCGAGATGGGGCTCGGGCCCGCGCACTCGTCGGCCCCGCTCATGCAACGCCACGGGCTGGGCCTGGACGACGTGGATTACTGGGAGATCAACGAGGCCTTTGCCGGCCAGGTGCTGGCCTGCCTGGCAGCGCTCGACGACGCCGATTACTGTCGCGAGCACTTCGGCCTCGACGGCGCCGTCGGCCGCATCGACGAGGCGAAGCTGAATATCGACGGCGGCGCCATCGCCGCCGGCCATCCCGTGGGCGCCAGCGGCGCGCGCATCGTCCTGCACGCACTCAAGGTGCTCGAGCGCCAGGGCGGCGGCACCGCCATCGCCACCCTTTGCATCGGCGGCGGCCAGGGCGGCGCCATGCTGCTGAAGAGCAAGCCGGAGTAGCCTCATGAACAAGACTTTCAAGCACTGGAACCTGCGTCGCGACGAGGACGGCATCGCGTGGCTCTGCTTCGACAAGGCTGATGCCTCGACCAACGTGCTGTCGCGCGAGGTGATGGTCGAGCTGAACGACCAGCTGGCGGCCCTCGAAAAGAAGCTGCCCAAGGCCGTGGTGATCCACTCCGGCAAGAAATCGGGCTTCATCGCCGGCGCTGACATCAAGGAATTCACCGGTCTCAGGGACGCCGACGAGGCCTACGAGATGGTGCGCTCCGGGCAGCACGTTCTCGACCGGCTCGAGGCCCTGAACTGCCCCACCATCGCGCTGATCAACGGCTTCGCGCTCGGCGGCGGGCTAGAACTGGCGCTGGCGTGCCGCTACCGCATCATCAACGACGACCCGAAGACGGTGATCGGGCTGCCGGAAGTGAAGCTCGGCATCCACCCGGGCTTCGGCGGCACGGTGCGTTCCATCCGCCTGGCGGGACCGCTCAAGGCGATGGACATGATGCTCACCGGCAAGAACATCCGCCCGAAACAGGCGCGTGCCATGGGGCTGGTCGACGAGGTCGTCCCGGCGCGGCACCTGGAGCGTGCGGCGCGCATGATGGCACTCAAGCCGCCCAGGCCGCGTCAGCTGCCGCTCAAGGAGCGGCTGATGAATGCAGCGCCGGCGCGCCGGGTGCTGTCGGGCGTGCTCGAGAAGCAGGTGGCGAAAAAAGCGCGGCGCGACCACTATCCCGCGCCCTACGCCATCATCGACCTGTGGAAGGACTACGGCGACAAGCCCGCCCTGATGATGGAAAAGGAAGCGCGTTCGATTGCGGCGCTATTCCTCAGCGACACCTCCCGCAACCTGGTGCGCGTGTTCCTGCTGCAGGACAAGCTCAAGGCCCTCGGCGGCAAGAGTCGCCACGAGTTCCGCCACGTCCACGTGGTCGGCGCCGGCGTGATGGGTGGCGATATCGCCGCCTGGTGCGCGCTGCGCGGCATGACCGTGAGCTTGCAGGACCGGGAGCCCAAGTTCATCGCGCCGGTCATCAAGCGCGCCCGCAAGCTGTACGAGAAGAAGCTCCGCGATCCGCGCCTGGTGCAGGCGGCTCTTGACCGGCTGATGCCGGACGTCGAGGGCCGCGGCGTGGCCCGTGCCGACGTCGTCATCGAGGCGATCTTCGAGGACGCCGACGCCAAGAAGGCGCTGTTCCGCACGCTCGAGCCGCAGATGAAGCCCGACGCGGTGCTGGCCACCAATACCTCGAGCATCCGGCTCGAGGACTTGCAGGACGCCCTGGACAGGCCGGCACGGCTGATCGGGCTGCATTTCTTCAACCCGGTCGCGATGATGCCGCTGGTCGAGATCATCCATACGCCGGATACCCCGCGCGCCGAGATCGACAAGGGCATCGCCTTCGCACGCAAGATCGACAAGCTGCCCCTGCCCTGCCTGAGTTCGCCGGGTTTCGTCGTCAACCGCGTGCTGATGCCGTACATGATGGAGGCCCTGCTGGCCGGCGAGGACGGCGTGCCCATGCCGCTGATCGACGAAGCGGCCAAGCGCTTCGGCATGCCGATGGGACCGGTCGAGCTGGCCGACACCGTCGGCCTCGACGTCGCCCTGCACGTGGCCAGGATCCTCGGCACCGCCTACGGCATCCCGGTGCCCGACAAGCTGATCGAGATGGTCGAGAAGAAGCGTCTCGGCCGGAAGACGGGACGCGGCTTCTACGACTGGAAGGACGGCAAGGCCGTCAAGCCAGCGGTCAAGGACGCGAAGGCGCCGCAGGATCTCGCCGACCGACTGGTGCTGCCGATGGTCAACGAAGCAGTCGCGGTCTGGCGCGACGGCGTGGTGACCGACCTGGACCTGCTGGACGCAGGCATCATCTTCGGCACTGGCTTTGCGCCGTTCCGGGGCGGCCCGATCAACTTCGCCCGCGCGCGCGGCGTGGCGGATGTCGTGGACACCTTGAAGCGGCTCGAGGACCGCTACGGGGAACGCTTCGAGCCGGATCCGGGCTGGCAGGATATCGCCGCCTGACGGATCGTCATGATCGGCCCGTGGGACCCCTGACGACGGCGTTTCCTGTGATATTCTCCCCAGTTGGCGGAGCGTCACGTACCGCGCCGCCAAACGCCCGACGCGGAAGCAGACACGACAAGAAAGGGAGCAAGATCCCCCGCCATGCCTGGTAAGTCCCTAGACGTCGCCCAGTTGAAGGCGTTTTCGCCGCTGGATGGTCTCAAGGCCGAGAACCTGCGGGCGCTCGCCGAGAAAACGACCGTGCAGGAATTGCCCGGCGGGCGCTTCCTGTTTCGCAAGGGCGACACGGATCGCCGCACGATTTATGTCATATCCGGTGAAGTCGAGCTGCGCGACGGCGATCGCATGTTGTCCGTCATCGAAGGCGGCACCCCGGATGCGCGCAGCCCTCTGTCGCCCGGCCTGCCGCGCCGGGTGAGCGCCCGGGCACGCAGCAAGATCGAATTCATCGTCATCGACTCTGACCTGCTCGACGTGATGCTGACCTGGGACCAGACCGGTACCTACGAGGTCAGCGAACTGCGCGGCGACAACCTCCCCGAGAGCGACGACTGGATGACCACGCTGCTCCAGACCAAGG
>DAOMOU010000162.1:0-4907 GCA_035444525.1 Gammaproteobacteria bacterium
TTCAGTGCGCCTCGTCCCAGTTCAGGCCGGAGGCGGCCTGGACCTTGAGCGGCACGGACAGCTCGACGGCCTCGCCCATCAGTGAGTCGAGCGCCTTGACCAGCGTGTCGACGTCGCCGTCGGCGACCTCGAACACCAGCTCGTCGTGCACCTGCATGATCAGGCGCGCGTCCACCTTGCCCTGCGCCAGCCAGCCGGCCACGCGGATCATCGCCAGCTTGATGATGTCGGCGGCCGTGCCCTGCATGGGCGCGTTGATGGCGCTGCGCTCGGCGTACTGGCGCCGCTGGTTGTTGCGTGAACGAATCTCGGGCAGGTACAGGCGCCGGCCCAGCACGGTGGTGACGAAGCCGTCCTCGCGCGCCTGCTTGCGGGTCTCGTCCATGTAGCGCTTCACGCCGGGGTAGCGCTCGAAATAGGTCTGCACGTATTCCTGGGCGGCGGCGCGCTCGATGCCCAGCTGCCGGGCCAGCCCGAAGGCCGACATGCCGTAGATCAGCCCGAAATTGATCGCCTTGGCTGAGCGGCGCTGCTCCGGCGTGACCGCGTCGAGCGGCGTCTCGAACACCTCGGCCGCGGTCGCCTGGTGAACGTCCAGGTCCTCGCGGAAGGCCCTTTGCAGGCCCTCGTCGCCGGACAGGTGCGCCATGATCCTGAGTTCGATCTGGGAATAATCCGCCGCCACCAGCCGGCAGCCCTCCGGCGCGACGAAGGCCTGGCGGATGCGGCGGCCCTCGGCAGTGCGGATGGGGATGTTCTGCAGGTTGGGGTCGGATGACGACAGCCGGCCGGTGGCCGCCACCGCCTGGTGGTACGAGGTGTGCACGCGGTTGTGTGCGTCGACCAGCTCGGGCAGCTTGTCGGTGTAGGTGGACTTCAGCTTGGCGAGGCCGCGGTATTCCAGCACCCGGCGCGGCAGCTCGTGCTCGGCGCTCAGCTCCTCGAGCACGTCTTCCGCGGTGGACGGTTGCCCGCCGGGCGTCTTGCGCAGCGGCGTGAGGCCGAGCCGGTCGAACAGGATCTCCTGCAGCTGCTTGGCGGAGCCGATGTTGAACTTGCCGCCGGCGGCCTCGAAGGCCGCCGCCTCGGCCGCCGCCATGCCCTTCTCGAGTTCGCGGCTCTGGCGGCGCAGCAGCGCCGTGTCGAGCAGCACGCCGTGGCGCTCCATGTCGCCGAGGATCGGCACCAGCGGCTGCTCGAGTTCCTCGTAGATGCGCTGCAGGCCCGGCGTCGCCACCAGCCGCGGCCACAGCTCGCGGTGCAGCCGCAGGGTGACGTCGGCGTCCTCGGCGGCGTAGGGCGCCGCGGTCGCCACCGGCACCTGGTCGAAGCTGATCTGCTTCGCACCCTTGCCGGCCACGTCTTCGTAGTGAATGGTCTTCACACCGAGGTACTTCAGCGCCACCGAGTCCATGTCGTGGCGCGTCGCCGTGGAGTCGAGCACGTAGGACTCCAGCATGGTGTCGAAGCGAATACCCTCGAGCGCAATGCCGTGGTTGGCCAGCACGTGCCGGTCGTACTTGAGGTGATGGCCGATCTTGGCCTTGTCCGCATCCTCCAGCAGCGGCCGCAAGCGCTCGAGCACGTCCTCCAGCGGCAACTGCCCAGGCGCATCGGGGTCGCGGTGCGCGAGCGGCACGTAGGCGGCACATCCCGGCTCGACGGCGAAGGACACGCCGACGATGCGGGCGCGCATGTAGTCGAGGCTGTCGGTCTCGGTGTCGAAGGCGAACTCGTGCGCCTTGCGCAGACGTTTCAGCCAGCCGTCGAGCTGCGGCTCGGTCAGCACGGTCTCGTAGTCGGTGGTCTCGCTGGTCGAGGGATCGGCGGCATCGGCCGCCTCGCCGGGCGCGTCCTCGCCGTCGCCGAGCTTGCGCAGCAGCGTATTGAATTCGAGCTTGCCGTACAGCTCCCGCAGCCGCGCCTTGTCCGGCGGGCGCCGCGCCAGGTCCGCCGGGCCGAGGTCCAGCTCGACGTCCAGCCGGATGGTGGCCAGCTCGCGCGACAACTCCAGCCGGTCGAGATTCTCGCGCAGGCTCTCGCCGATCTTGCCGCCGACCTCGTCGGCGCGCGCCTTGAGGGTGTCGAGGTCGCCGTACTCGGCGAGCCACTTGGTGGCCGTCTTGGGGCCGCACTTCGGCACGCCGGGAATGTTGTCGGAGGTGTCGCCCACCAGCGCCAGCCAGTCGACGATGCGCTCCGGCGGCACGCCGAACTTGTCGATCACGCCCTGCCGGTCGAGCGTCGTGCCGGACATGGTGTTGACCAGCGTCACGTCGCCGTTGACCAGCTGCGCCATGTCCTTGTCGCCAGTGGAGATCAGCGTCTTCATGCCCGCCGCGCAGGCCTGGTGGGCGAGCGTGCCGATGACGTCGTCGGCCTCGACGCCCGGCACCTGCAGCATCGGCAGGCCGAGCGCCTCGACCACCTCGAGCAGCGGCGCCACCTGTGCCGAGAGCTCGTCCGGCATCGGCGGCCGGGTGGCCTTGTACTCGGCGAACAGCTCGTCGCGGAAAGTCTTGCCGCGCGCGTCGAACACCACCGCGAAGTGCTCCGCCTGGGTGTCGTCCGCCAGCTTGAGCAGCATGTTGACCACCCCGAGCACCGCGCCGACCGGCTCGTCCTTGCTGTTGGTCAAGGGCGGCATCGCGTGGAAGGCGCGATACAGGTACGAGGAGCCGTCCACCAGGACCAGCGGCTTGTCGCTCATCGCGCCGCGAACTCGAACAACGATTCGCCGCGCCACAGGTCCTCGACGGCCTCCCGTTGGCGGACGAGGTGCGCATCCGCACCCGACACCATCACTTCGCAGGCGCGCGGCCGGGCGTTGTAGTTGGAACTCATGGCGAAACCATAGGCGCCGCCGTCCATCACCGCCAGCAGTTCGCCCGCGCGCACCGCCAGCCGGCGGTCGCGGCCGAGGAAATCCCCCGTCTCGCACACCGGGCCGACCACGTCGACGGGCTCGGGGTCCGGCGTGCCGCCCGCGGTGGCCGGCAGGATGTCGTGCCAGGCATCGTACAGCGCCGGCCGGAGCAGGTCGTTCATCGCCGCGTCGACGAGCGCGAACTTCCGCCCGTGGCCCTGCTTGAGATAGGCGACCCGGGTCAGCAGCAGGCCTGCCGGCCCGGCGATGGAGCGGCCCGGCTCGAGCACGATTTCCAGGCCCAGCCCACCGAGCGCCGCGATCACCACCTCGGCGTACGCCGCCGGCGTGGGTGCGCGCTTGCCGGCGTGATCGATGCCCAGCCCGCCACCGGCGTCGACGTGCTCCAGCACGACGCCGTCGGCCTGCAGGCCGCGCACGAAGGCGGCGAGCTGCTCGAGCGCCGCGGCCAGCGGCCCCAGATCCATCATCTGCGAGCCGATGTGACAGGCGACGCCGGTCAGCCGGATGCCGGGCAGGGCGCGGGCACGCTCGATCAGCGCGCCGGCGTCCTCCATGGCCAGCCCGAACTTGTGCTCGCGCTTGCCGGTGGAGATGTGGCGGTGGCCGCCGGCCTCGACGTCCGGGTTGACGCGAATGGACACGCGCGCCTCCCGGCCCGCCTCGGCGGCGAGTGCCGACAGCCGCTCGAGTTCCGGGGCGGATTCGACGTTGAAGCAGGCGATCTCCTGCTCGAGCGCATAACGCAGTTCTTCATCCAGCTTGCAGGCGCCCGAGAACACCACGTGGCGGGCGGCGCCGCCGGCCGCGAGCACGCGCGCCAGCTCGCCGCCGGAGACGATGTCGAAGCCCGCGCCGCGCGCCGCCAGCACGCCGAGCACCGCGAGGTTGGCGTTCGCCTTGACGGCATAGCAGACGCGCGCCGGGTGGCCCGCAAAAGCATCGAGGTAAGCGTCGAAGCGCGCCTCGAGCGCGGCGCGCGAATAGACGTAGCACGGCGTGCCGAATTTCGCTGCGACCTGCTCGAGCGGCACGTCCTCGGCGCACAGCCGCCCGTCGCGGTAGGCAAAGGCCGGCTTCACGAGGTGATTGCCCCGTTGTCCCCGCGCTCCCGGTCCTCGCGCTCCTCGTCCTCGCTCGGCGTGGTGGTGTTCACGCCGTTCGAGGCGTCGCCCGTCGCCGGCTGGTCCACGGCAATCGGCGGCGCCTCGGTGATCTCGGGCAGGCGCGGCGCCTCTTCTTCCAGGTACAGGTCGCCGTACATGCCGCAACCTGAAAGCAGCAGCAGGGCCAGCGGCCAGGCGCGCGCCGGGCGACTCACGACGCGGCCCGCGGCACCACGGCCATGGTCAGGCGCGACACGCAGGCCAGCCTGCCGGCGTCGTCCTCGATGCGCGTCTCCCACACCTGCGTGCGCCGCCCGATGTGCAGCGCGCGGGTGGTGCCCGTGACCTTGCCGCTGCGCACCGACCGCAGGTGATTGGCGTTGATCTCGAGCCCCACCGCGTACTCGGCGGTCATGTCCAGGCAGCAATTCGCCGCCGAGCTGCCCAATGACTCGGCCAGCACCGCGGAGGCGCCGCCGTGCAGCAGGCCGAAGGGCTGGTGGGTGCGATGGTCCACCGGCATGGTGGCCACCAGGTAATCGTCGCCGACCTCGGTGAACACGATCTCGAGCTGCTCCAGCAGCGTGTTCTTCGACAGCTTGTTCAGGTCCTCGACCGAGGGCCGCCGGTGCCAGATGCTCATGTCTCGTCCTTGCCCGTCGTCCGGTCGCGCAGCCCCCGCAGCTTCTCGCCGATGCGCCGGTAGGCGTCGCGGAACGACAGGCCTTCCTCGGTGACCAGGCGGTAGGCGTCCTCGGTGGCGTAGAGCTGCTGTTCCATGCGGATGTTCTCGCGGATGAAGTTCACCTCGGGCAGCGCGTGCGCCATGATCCCGAGAGTCGCCTCGGCGAGGTCGATCGCGCGGAACAGCGGCGCCTTCAACAGCTGCAGGTCGCGATGATAGCCCGAGGTCA
>DAOMOU010000163.1:0-4897 GCA_035444525.1 Gammaproteobacteria bacterium
ATCCCGACATCTGGAACGATCCCGACCGCGCCCAGGCGCTGGGCCGGGAGCGCTCCATGCTCGACAAGACCGTCAACGGCATCCGCCGCCTCGGCGAGGGCCTGTCCGGCGCGGCCGAACTGCTGGAACTGGCCGAAGGCGAAGACGACGAGGACACCGCCCTGGCAGTGGTAGCCGACGTCGACGGCTTCCAGAAGGGCGTGGAGCAGCTGGAGTTCCAGCGCATGTTCTCGGGAAAGATGGATTCCGCCAACGCCTTCGTCGACATCCAGGCCGGCGCTGGTGGCACCGAGGCCCAGGACTGGGCCGAGATGCTGCTGCGCATGTACCTGCGCTGGTGCGAGCAGCGCGGCTGGAAGACCGAGCTCATGGAAGTCAGCGGCGGTGACGTCGCCGGCGTCAAGTCGGCCACGTTCCGGGTCGAGGGCGAGTACGCCTACGGCTGGCTGAAGACCGAGATCGGCGTGCACCGGCTGGTGCGCAAGTCGCCGTTCGACTCGGACAACCGTCGTCATACCAGCTTCACCTCGGTGTTCGTGTCGCCGGAGATTGACGACGACATCGACATCACGATCAACCCGGCCGACCTGCGCACCGACGTGTACCGGTCTTCCGGCGCCGGCGGCCAGCACGTCAACAAGACCGAGTCGGCGGTGCGCATCACGCATATCCCGACCAACACCGTGGTCGCCTGCCAGAACGGGCGCAGCCAGCACCAGAACCGCGACACCGCGATGAAGATGCTGGCCGCCAAGCTCTACGAGCTGGAGGTGCAGAAGCGCAACGTCGAGAAAGACGCGCTGGAAGCCACCAAGTCCGAGATCGGCTGGGGCAGCCAGATCCGCAACTATGTGCTCGACCAGAGTCGCATCAAGGACCTGCGCACCGGCATCGAGCGATCGGACACGCAGAACGTGCTCGACGGCGACCTCGACGAGTTCATCGAAGCCAGCCTGAAGTCGGGCCTGGAAGCCGGCGCCAAGCGCATCGACGCATAATCGATTCCCGTAGGAGCGGGCCATGCCCGCGACTGCTTTCTCCGCACAAGCAGGTCGCGCCCAGGGGGCGCTCCTACGACAGCCAATCACCGGGTTCCAGACGACATGACCGACTCCATCCAGCCCCAGCCCGCCGATGACAACGCCCTGATCGCCGAGCGTCGCGCGAAACTGTCGGCGCTGCGCGGGCAGGGCATCGCCTTCCCCAACGATTTCAGGCGCAACGATTACGCGACCGACCTGCAGGACGAGTACGCCGACGCCGATCGCTGGACCGGCGAGGCGCTCGAAGGCACCGGCCGCCGCGTCACGCTCGCAGGGCGCATGCTCGCCAAGCGGGTGATGGGCAAGGCCGCGTTCGCGCAGATCCAGGACGTGAGCGGTCGCATCCAGCTGTTCCTGCAGTCGGCGACGCTGGGCGCGACCTACGACGCGTTCAAGACCTGGGACGTGGGCGACATCGTCGCGGTCGAGGGCACGCTGATGCGCACCAAGACCGGCGAGCTGTCGGTCAAGGCGGACACGCTGCGCCTGCTGACCAAGTCGCTGCGGCCGCTGCCGGACAAGTGGCACGGCCTGGCCGACGTCGAGCAGCGCTACCGCCAGCGCTACGTCGACCTGATCGTCAGTCCCGAGGCGCGCGAGGTGTTCATCAAGCGCTCGCAGATCATCGCCGCGATCCGGCGCTGGCTCGATGCGCGCCGCTTCCTCGAAGTGGAGACGCCGATGATGCACTACATCGCCGGCGGCGCCACCGCGCGCCCGTTCACCACCCACCACAACGCGCTCGACCTGGAGCTGTACCTGCGCGTCGCGCCGGAGCTCTACCTCAAGCGCCTGGTGGTCGGCGGCTTCGAGCGCGTGTACGAGATCAACCGCAACTTCCGCAACGAGGGCGTGAGCACCCGGCACAACCCCGAGTTCACGATGCTGGAGCTGTACGAGGCCTACGTCGCCTACGAAGAGGTGATGGACCTCACCGAGGGTCTGATCCGCGATGTCGCCCGGGAGACGCTCGGCGCCACCGCGGTCGAGTGGGAAGGCAACACCATCGACCTCGGCCCCGCGTTCCGCCGCTGGAAGCTGGAAGAGGCGGTGCGCGAGCTCAACCCGCACATCACCGTTGCCGACTGCCGCGACCGCGAAGCGCTGGCGCGGCACTGCGCCGCGCTGAAGATCCCGGTCAAGCCGGGCTACGGCTGGGGCAAGCTGCTGCTGGAGATCTTCGAGAAGACGGTGGAGCAGGGGCTCACCCAGCCGACCTTCATCACCCACTATCCGGTCGAGGTCTCGCCGCTGGCGCGCGAGTCCGACAGCGAGCCGGGCATCACCGACCGCTTCGAGCTGTTCATCGGCGGCAAGGAGATGGCCAACGGCTTCTCCGAGCTCAACGATTCAGAGGACCAGGCCGCGCGTTTCCGTGCCCAGGTCGATGCCAAGGCCGGCGGCGACGACGAGGCCATGCACTACGACGCCGACTACATCCGCGCGCTGGAAGTGGGCCTGCCGCCGACCGGCGGCCTTGGCGTCGGCATCGATCGGCTGGTCATGCTGCTGACCGGCTCGGCCTCGATCCGCGACGTGCTGCTGTTCCCGTACATGCGTCCGGAGTCGGGTGGCTGAACAGGGCCGGGCAGGGCGCCGGGCATGAACGATCGAGTATGAGCGATCCGGGTCGTCCCCGGCGCGCGGTTTTCGTTCATACTTGGGACGAACATTCGGAACAGGGACGATCCGGCATGGCCACGGAATCCGTAGCCGATCCACACAAGGGGCAACGCACCGGAACGGCTGCATCCGGCGCGTCTGCCCGCGGAGCAAGCGTTCGCATGAACATCGTCATCGTCGACGACCAGACGTCCGCCCGCACCATGCTGCGGCACATCCTCGAAGACATCAGTCCCGAGCTGGACGTGCTCGACTTCGGCGACCCCCAGGCGGCGCTGCGCTGGTGCGAGGAGAACCGCCCGGACCTGCTGCTGCTCGACTACCGGATGCCGGTGATCGACGGCCTCGAGTTCGCGCGCCGCTTCCGCAAACCGCTGCTGCATCGTGACGTGCCGATCGTGCTGGTGACGGTGGTCGGCGATGAGCCGATCCGCCAGGCCGCGCTCGACGCCGGCGTGATCGACTTCCTGGTCAAGCCGGTGCGCCCGCGCGAACTGCGCGCCCGCTGCCGCAACCTGCTGCAGCTTCGCCAGCAGTCCGAGTCGATCAAACAGCGCGCGCTGTCGCTGGAGCAGCGCCTGCTGTCGAGCATGAACGAGGTCGAGGAGCGCGAGCGCGAGACCCTGCACCGGCTGGCGCGCGCGATCGAGTACCGCGACGCCGGCACCAGCGCGAACCTGGCGCGGCTGGCCGCGATCGCCGGCCTGATCGCCGAGCAGATGGGGATGTTCGAAGACGAGGTGCGGATGATCGAGCTGGCCGCGCCGCTGCACGACATCGGCAAGATCGCCATCCCCGACGCGATCCTGCAGAAGCCCGGCCCGCTCGACGCAGCCGAGCTGGCGCAGATGCGCGAGCACCCGCGCATCGGCCACGAACTGCTCACCGGCAGCCAGAACCGTTTCATCCAGATGAGCGCCACCATCGCCCTGCGCCACCAGGAGCGCTTCGACGGCAGCGGCTATCCCGACGGCCTGGCCGGCGACAAGATTCCGATCGAGGCGCGCGTGGTCGCGGTCGCCGACGTGTTCGACGCGCTGATTTCTCGGCGTCCGTACAAGCGCGCCTGGAGCGTCGACGAGGCCTTGCACTACATCGAGGAGCAGTCGGGCAAGCTGTTCGACCCGGCCTGCGTCAACGCCCTGCTCAAGGGCCGCGACAGGATCGATGAGATCTGCGAACGCTTTCCTTCGCCGGAGATGCGGGCGGCGGGGCCTGGCCAGGGCTGAGGACGGCGGCGCGTTGCCGACTGCAACGCTGATCAAGTCGCCTTTGTTCGTCATCCCCGCGAAAGCGGGGATCCATCTTGATTCTGACTCCTGAAAATGGATGACCAGACATTCGTCTGTTGAAGAGCGCTTCCCGCTTTCGCGGGGATGACGACACTTCTTAGGCGTTGCCCTACGCCGTCTCGTCCCTCAACGCACGCCGCAAAATCTTGCCGACGTTGGTCTTCGGCAGCTCGTCGCGGAACTCGATGTAGCGCGGCTGCTTGTAGCCGGTGAGGTTCTCGCGGGCGTGGGCCTTGATCTGGTCGGCGGTGAGCGACGGGTCCTTCTTCACCACCACCACCTTGACCGCCTCGCCGGACTTGTCGTCGGGCACGCCCACCGCGGCGACCTCGAGCACGCCGGGCATCATCGCGATGACGTCCTCGATCTCGTTCGGATACACGTTGAAGCCGGACACCAGGATCATGTCCTTCTTGCGGTCGACGATGTAGAAGAAGCCCTTCTCGTCCATCTTCGCCATGTCGCCGGTGTGCAGCCAGCCGTCGGCATCGATCGCGGCGGCGGTGTCCTCCGGGCGCTGCCAGTAGCCCTTCATCACCTGCGGGCCCTTGACGCACAGCTCGCCGACTTCGCCAACCGGCAGCATGTTGCCGTCCTCGTCCTTCACGCAGACGTCGGTGGAGGGCACGGGCAGGCCGATCGAGCCGTTGTATTCGGCCAGGTTCATCGGATTGATGCAGGCCGCCGGCGAGGTCTCGGTCAGGCCATAGGCCTCGACCAGGGTGACGCCGGTGACCTTCTTCCACCTCTCGGCGACGGCGCGCTGCACCGCCATGCCGCCGCCCAGCGTGGTGTGCAGCGCCGAGAAGTCGATCGTGTCGAAGCCGGGGGTGTTGAGCAGGCCGTTGAAAAGCGTGTTGACGCCGGTGATCGCGGTGAACGGTTCGCGCTTGAGCTCCTTGACGAAGCCGGGCATGTCGCGCGGGTTGGTGATCAGGA
>DAOMOU010000164.1:0-4887 GCA_035444525.1 Gammaproteobacteria bacterium
GCAGATGCAGACATACATGGGCGGTTCACCTCGTGGCCTTGGGGTGAACTATGGATGCAAATGCGAATGATTGTCAATACGTGAAATACTTATCGCCGGCTGGTGAGCGTCGGGCGGAAAAAATACGGCCCCGGACTCCATCCTGGAGGCCGGGGCCGCGACGCGTGGGGGAACACGCATTTGGGGAACGTTTGGGGTTTCGCTCCGAACGCTTAAGTAGATTCAAGCCGTCCGGAAAAGTTCCCCTTTGGGTCGGACCACGATAAGTAGCTGGAAAATAAAAAGATATTGTCGAAACTCAGCGATTTATAGCGCTTAGCGAACGGATTCTTGGCCAAATTCTGGTCTCTAAGGCCGGGATCATCCGGTCCTGACCGGGTTCCGGTTGTCCTTACAGCAACGGTTTCGGCCCAAAATCTCGCTTCTAAGGCCCCGAATTCGCATCATTCCAAATCATAAACCTCATTAAAACAATAACTTGCCCCTGAATGTGCGGGTCCGACCCGCGCGGGGCCCGCGCGGAGTCAGAAAGACGCCTGCACGCCCACCATCGCCAGGCGGTCGTGGCCCGGGCGCACGCCGTTGGGCGAACGCGAGGCGATGTACTCCTCGTCGAACAGGTTCTGCACCCGCGCCAGCAGGCTGAAGTGCCGGGTGAGCCGGTAGGACGCAGCGAGGTCGACCACGAAGGCGGAGTCCGTCCGCTCGTTCGCCGGGATCGCGCCAGTACCGGCGACAGTGCGCGTCTCGGACTGGTAGGCGAAGTTCAGGTTCAGCTCCAGCCGGTCGCCTTCCAGGCCGACCCGGATCTGGCCGACGTGCTCGGGCAGATACGGCATGCGGTCGCCGGCTTCGACTTCGCCCCAGGGCGCAAAGCTGCTGGCGAAGCTGTTGTCGAACTCCGCGTCGGGCGTCCACGTCCAGGCCAGCCGCGCCGGCACGCGCCAGCCGCCGGCGAACTCCCACAGCACCGTCTCGCCCAACAACTCGATGCCGCGCACCACCGCCTCGCCGGCCTCGAACTGGTCGCCGATCTCGCCACCGCCGCCGGTCGACTCCGTGACGGTGCCCACGAGGTTGCCGTAGTCGGTGATGAAACCGATGGCTTCCGCGTAGTAACGGGCGCCTTCATAGCGCACACCGAATTCCCAGTTGGTGCTGGTCTCGGCACCGGCGGTGCTGCCGGGCGACGAAGGATTAAAGCCCTCGTGTACGCCGCCAAGCAGCTTGACGCGGTCAGTCAGCGCATAAGTGGCGCCGATACCCGTGATCCACTCGGTCGCTGAACTTTGCCGCACCTGGGTCGGGCCCTCACTGCGATCCGGCACCGTGCGTGAGTAGTCGCTGCGCTTCAATCTGATGTGCTCGTAGCGCACGCCCGGCGACACGCGCAAGGCGCCCACGTCGATGTCGGCCGCGATGAAGACGGAGCTCACGTCGGCTTCCCCTACGCGGTTTTCCTGTCCGCCCGCGATGCCGGCGGTCGTCAGCACGAGGTTGTTGTCCTCCATGCGGTAGCGGTCTTCCTTCTGGAAGCGATCCTCGAAGTCCTCGTGGAAGCGGAAACCGGCCTTCAGCTTGACTGCCGCAGCGCCCGCATCGATGTCATATTCGCCGCGGCCCTGCAGGCCCTTCGAGCCGTAGGTGCGATAGTTGTCGCGCGCGCGCAGCGCGTCGTCGGGGCTGGTGGCGCCCTTGAGCCAGCTCAGCTGGTCGGCATAGTTGCCGGGGTCTTCCAGGATGGCGCTGAGGCCGATGCCGCCAACGTTGTTGACGCGGTACCAGCTGCGGGCAAACTCGTTGTCGTAGTAGGTCAGCGAGGCCTTCCAGGGCATCGCGGCGGGTTCGATCAGCCAGCTCACCTGGCGCAGCTTGAACTCGGCGTCGAGCTGGTCGATCTGCGTGGCGGCGTACAGGCGATACGGGTCGGCGGCATAATCTTCGTCGGTCAGGCCGAGGTAGGACTGCTGCGCGTCCTGCTCGGCACGGCCGTACTTGAACTCCAGCGCCTGGTAGATGGATGCGCTCGGATCCGTGTTGACACGGGCTTTGAGCATGATGTCGTTAAAGTCGTAGCCGGCCGTCGTGTTGCGGTCGTTCGGGTCGATGGTCTTGAAGCCGTCCGACTGCTGCTGCACGGTTTCGAACAGCAGGCCGAAGTGATCGCCGCTGCCGCCCGCGATGATGCGCGCGTCATGCGTATCGTTCTGACCATAGAAATAATCGGCGTACATGCCCCACTCGTTGGGGATCGGCGTGGACAACACGTTCAGCGCGCCGCCGATGGTGCGCGGGCCGACCGGGATCGATGCCGGGCCCTTCAGCACTTCGGCCGCGTAGACGCGGCGCGTGTTGGGGAAGTAGTACGCCGCGGGGGCGGAGTAGGGCGCCGGTGCGATCAGCACGCCGTCCTCGAGCACGGCGATGCGGCTGCTGCGGTCCTGGCCGGAGCCGCGGATGCCGATGTTGGGGCGATGGCCGAAGCCTTCCTCGTCCTGCAGGTACACGCCGGGGACGCTGCGCAGCACGCGGTGGATGTCCGAGTACTTGAACTCTTCGAGTTCGTCGGGGCCGATGAAGTGCGCGGAGCCGCCGATGTCGCGCGCCGCGGCGGCCGACCCGACGATGGTGACGCTGCCGAGCTGGGCCGGGTCGAGCGGCGGGATGGCGGAAAGCACGAGCGGCGTCGTGGTTTCCGTTTCGTCGGTCGCATCGGCCTGGGCGACGACGAGCGTGGCGTCGTCCGCGAGGGCCGGGCCGGCGAAGGCAGCGATCGAAAGCAGGGCGAGCGGGTGAGCGGGGCGTGGCAAGCGCATGGAAACTCCCTGAGATGCGTTGGCAAGGTTGTTGTTGATGCGCACACTAACGATAATGCGAACGATTCGCAATGGGATTTACCGAACTGCTTGGTCGGACCCTCGGAAGTATTTGTTAGATATCGAAAAATGGCTGAGAATGGGGCATTTCCTGGCCTTAGAGGTGCCGATTTGGGGCGAATTTGGCGATCTAAGCGGCGTTGGTTCCACGCTTGCCCCACGCCCTACCTGGCCCGGAACAGCTTGAGCCTCCGTTAGATCGCGTTTTCGCGGCTGAAATCACCCTTCTACGGGCTGAATTTCGGGGTCATTGCATGGAAAGTCCTGTTTGAACAATTACTTGTCAGGGTCCGACCCGCGGGGACCGCGGGGATTGCTGCCGCCGCGCGACCGCCTGCGGCGCATCCTGCTGCTGGCGCTGCCGATCATCGGCGGCATGGTGTCGCAGAACGTCATGAACCTGGTCGATACCGCCATGGTCGGCACGCTCGGCGACGCCGCGCTGGCTGCCGTCGGGCTCGGCGGCTTCGCCAACTTCATGTTCATGGCGCTGCTGCTCGGCCTGTCGGTCGGCGTGCAGACCACGGCGTCGCGCCGCAAGGGCGAGGGCAAGCTCGACGAGACGGCGATCCCGCTCAATGGCGGCCTGTTCATCGTGCTGTGTATCGCGCCGCCGTTGTCCGCGTTGTTGTACTGGGCCGTGCCGCACATCTACCCGCACCTCAACAGCGACCCCGACGTCATCGCGCAAGGTGTGCCGTACCTGCAGGCGCGTGTGCTCGCGATGCTGTTCATGGGCGCGAACTTCGCGTTCCGCGGCTACTGGAACGCCGTCGACCTGGCGCGGCTGTACATGAACACGCTGATCGCCATGCACGCCTGCAACATTTTCCTCAACTGGGTGCTGATCTTCGGCAACCTCGGCGCGCCCGCGCTCGGCACGCAGGGCGCCGGCATCGCCTCGGCGCTCGCGACGGTGGTCGGCTGCGGCCTCTACATCTGGCTGGGTTTCCGGCATGCGCGCAGCGCCGGCTTCATGCAGCGGATCCCCGCCCGGCACAACCTGCTCGCCTTGTTCCGCCTGTCGCTGCCCACCGGCATCCAGCAGCTGTTCTTCTCCACCGGCTTCGTCCTGACCTTCTGGATCATCGGCCAGGTCGGCACGCGCGAAATGGCGGCGGCCACCGTGATCCTCAACCTGACGCTGGTCGCCCTGCTGCCGGGTCTGGGCCTCGGCCTCGCCGCGGCGACCCTCGTCGGCCAGGCGCTCGGTCGCAGCGACGTCAATGACGCGTCGCGCTGGGGCTGGGACGTCGCCAAGGTCGGCATGCTCGGGCTGCTGCTGCTCGGCCTGCCGGGCGCCATCTGGCCCGAGCTGCTGCTCGGCGTGTTCATCCACGATCCGGACACCATGGAGGTAGCGCGCTTCCCCATGCGGCTGGTCGGGCTCGGCATGGCCATCGAAGGACTCGGCGTGGTGATGATGCATGCGCTGCTCGGCGCCGGCGACACGCAGCGCGTCATGAAGGTCGCCGTGCTGGCGCAGTGGGCCGCCTTCCTGCCGCTGGCCTACCTGGCCGGGCCGGTGCTGGGTTTCGGCCTGACCTTCATCTGGTGCATGCAGGTGGGCTATCGCGCGGCCATGGCCGGCGTGTTCACGCTGTTCTGGGTGCGGCGGGGGTGGGCGCGGATCAAGGTGTAGCCGTCGCTCGGGTCGGACCCTGGCAACCACCTGAAAACCCGAGAGAAATGGCGATAGGAGGGCTGATTCAGACCGTTAGAGCAGTGCTTTTCGCCAGAAATCGGGTCTCTAAACGAGTTGCCGGGGTCCTGGCAGTGGTCGCGCGTGCCTTAGAGCACGGAATTAGCCAGGAAACCTGCGTTCTAAGGCGCGGGATGGCGGCTATTTCTTGCTGGAAGCTTCCTGCAAACAATGGCTTGCACAGGCTGCTGCTGGTCCGACCCGGAATCAGCGGCGCAGCCGCTCGATTTCCTCAAGCAAGTCCAGCGCCAGCGCAACGCCGGGGAGGTTGACGTCCAGGTCGTGGTGCAGCCGCATGGCGACCTGTGT
>DAOMOU010000165.1:0-2932 GCA_035444525.1 Gammaproteobacteria bacterium
CGCGGGGAATTCGATGCCCCGGCGCACGCGGCGCTGGCGCGCATCCTGGACGAGGGTCCGCTGGCGCGGCGGCTGCTCCGCGCCGTCGGCAGCTCGCCCCGGCGCGCGAAGTTGGTCGCGGCATGCCGCGAACTGGCGCACTGCCTGGCGGACAACCGGCTGTTCCCCTGATGGCGCAGCGGCCGGTGACGGAGCGCTGGCTGTTCAGCTGTGAACACGGCGGCTGCGAGGTGCCGGATGAATACCGGTCCGTGTTCCGCGATGCCCGCGAGGTGCTGGACTCGCATCGCGGCTGGGACGCGGGCGCCCTCGAAGTGTTCCGGGCGATCTCGCCGGGGCTGGCCGAGGCCGCCTTCGCCGCCACCACCACCCGCCTGCTGATCGACCTGAACCGCTCGCTGCATCATCCGCGCGTGTTCTCCGAGTTCACCCGGCCCCTGCCGCGAGCGGCGCGCGACGAGATCGTGGCGTGCTGGTGGCGTCCCTGGCGCGAGGCGGTGGCGGGCACCGTGGCCGGGTCGCTCGAGGGCGGTCATCTCGTCCGGCACATTTCAGTGCACAGCTTCACTCCGGTGTTGCACGGCAGCGTGCGGAACGCCGACATCGGGCTGCTGTACGACCCGGCGCGCGCACGCGAGCGGAGCTTCTGCCTGCGGTGGCAGTCGCTGCTGCAGGCGCGCGGCTGGAGGGTGCGCCGGAACTATCCCTACCTCGGCGTTGCGGACGGCCACGCCACGGCGCTGCGCCGGCGCTTCGGGCCAGGCTATGCCGGCATCGAGCTGGAAATGAACCAGGCGCTCTTCCCCGCCCGGACCGGTCCACTGTGCGCGGACCTCGACGCGACCCTGCGCGAGCTCCGGGGCTAGGCGCGGAGCAGGACCACGACGGCCACGTGCAGCCAGAGCAACCACATCAGCGTGGTGGCGCTGGCGTACAGGTTGAAGCGCGTCATCACCCGGTTCCGCCCGAGGTGCTCGCGCATGTGCAATGCGCGCAGTACCACGAAGCCCCACGCCAGCGCGAGCGCCGCCCAGCTGGCGGCTGCCAGCGCGATGTGCGCCAGGCAGACGATGTGGAACAGGGTGGGAATCTCGAAGTGATTGGCGAAGTGCCGCGTTGAGACGGACACCTCGGGCGTCATGGGAATGTCGCCCGTGCCGGCAAAATCCCTGAGCCGCATCGTGTGGCTGCGGACGGCCGCCTGGCGCCGGCGGCCCATGACCACCCAGGCGACGGCCGTGAGTACCGCCATGCCGAGCATCGGCCAGAACATCGCTGTTGAAGACATGGTCGCCTCCCGGGATCTAGGGGTTGCATCACAACCTTGGGGAATGAGCCTATCCCGAAAAGTTGTTGGACGGCATAGCAGCCGCATCCTATATTTTTTTCCCCGCTTCGGGGCCGTTTCCGCGCAAGAACTATTGAGGTGAGTGACGTGAATATCAGCAAGTTACGATCAACAGCCGGCGCCGTTCTGCTGGCCGCCGGGCTGGCCGTGGCCGGCACGGTCGCCGCCTCGGACGCCGTGGTCAGCGCCGACTGGCTCGCCGAGCGACTGGATGACAGGAACATCCGCATCGTGGAGGTCAGCGTCGAGCCGGGCAAGTTCGAGCGCGCCCATATCCCCGGCGCGGTCAATTTCCGCTGGCATACCGACCTGGTCGACCCGGTGCGCCGCGACATCGCTTCGCGGGACAACTGGGAGCAGCTGCTGTCGGCCGCGGGCATCGGCCCCGACACGACGGTGGTGCTGTACGGCGACCACAACAACTGGTTCGCTGCCTGGGGTGCGTGGATCTTCCGCTACTACGGCCACGCCGACGTCAAGCTGCTCGACGGCGGCCGTAACAAGTGGGAAGCCGACAAGCGGCCGCTCGGCAGCCGTCCGACGCGCCATGCCGCCACCGAATACCGGGTCACGGCCGAGAACCCCGCGCTGCGCGCCCGCCTCGCCGACATCCTCGAGGTGGTCGAGGGCGAGCGTCGCGCCAAGTTGCTGGACATCCGCTCGCCGGCGGAATACGAGGGCAAGATCTTCGCTCCACCGGGGGTGCAGGAACTGGCCATCCGCGCCGGCCACATACCTGGCGCGAAGAACGTCCCATGGAGCTCGGTGGTGCGCGAGGACGGCACCTTCAAGTCGGCCGACGAGCTGCGCAAGCTCTATGCAGGCATCGGCATCGATGGCAGCGAGCCGGTGATCGTCTATTGCCGCATCGGCGAGCGCTCCGCGCACAGCTGGTTCGTGCTGTCGCAGATCCTCGGCTACGAGGCCGTGCAGTACGACGGCTCCTGGACGGAGTACGGCAATGCCGTCGGCGTGCCGGTCTCGAACCCGGCCGGCACGGTGTGGGGCGGTACCTGAGTCCCGGCCTGCTGATTCGCATCCTGGTGCCGGCGACGCTCGTCGCCGGCATCTTCGTTTTTGCCGCTTGCCTGGACGGGCACGCCGCGCTGGGGCGCGATCCCGCCTTCACCGTGCTGGCCGGCGCGGTCTTCGGCGTGCTGCTGCAACGCTCGCGCTTTTGTTTTTTCTGCGTCCTGCGTGAGTTGTTCGAGGAGCGCGACGCGCGTGGCGCGCTCGGCATCCTTGCCGCCCTCGCGGTGGGCAGCATCGGCTACCTCGTCGTGATGCAGCCCTGGGTGCCCGACCCGTCGGCCGGACGCCTGCCGCCCGACGCCCACATCGGACCGGTCTCGTGGGTGCTGGTGGCCGGCGGCCTCAGTTTCGGCCTGGGCATGACGCTGTCGGGTTCCTGCATCTCGGCGCACCTGTACCGGCTCGGCGAGGGCTCGACACTGGCGCCGTTCGCCCTGCTCGGGGCAGTGGGCGGATTCATGCTCGGCTTCGTCTCGTGGAACTGGCTGTACATCGGTACGCTGGCTACGGCGCCGGTGGTCTGGCTGCCGGCGAGCCTCGGTTACGGCGGGG
>DAOMOU010000165.1:2977-4885 GCA_035444525.1 Gammaproteobacteria bacterium
CGAAGCAGGGGCGGTCGCCGCCGCGGACCGGGCAGCGGGTCCGGCCGAGTTGCTGGACCGGGTGTTCGTGGCGCGCTGGCCCGCCTGGCTCGGCGGGGTCGGCGTGGGCATGCTGGGTTTCCTTGCCTACCTGCGGGCCGAGCCGCTGGGTGTGACCGCCGAGCTCGGCAGCCGCGCACGCACGCTGGCGGAGGGGCTTGGCTGGATACCCGAACGGCTGGCGGGCCTGGACGGCTTCGCCGGCTGCGCCACCGTGGTGATCGAGGCGCTGATGACCCCCAACGGGGTGTTCGTGCTGGCGCTGGTGGGCGGCAGCCTCGCCGCGGGCGTGGCCGCCGGCAGCTTCCAGCCACGCGCCTACTCATGGCGCCGCTACCTGGCGGCGCTGCTCGGCGGCGCGCTGATGGGTTGGGGTGCGATGGTCGCGCTCGGCTGCACCGTCGGCGTGTTGCTTTCCGGTATCTCCGCCTTTGCCCTCTCCGGCTGGGTGTTTGGCGCGGCGGTGACGGCGGGGGTATTCATCAGCCTCCCCGTGCGACGCTTGCTCGGATAAACCGGGGAAAACGGGGTCAGACCCCGTTTTCCCCGGCTCCCTACAGGTGCTCGGCGAAGAACTCGAGCGTCCGCCGCCACGCGTCGGCGGCCGCCTCGGGCTCGTAGCGCGTGCCGGACGGGTTCGCGAAAGCGTGGTCGGCGTCGTCGTACACCACGATCTGCGCGGTCTTGCCGAGGGTCTGCAGCACGGTTTCGAACTCGTGCACGGACTGCAGCGGGATGCCGCGATCCTGGCCGCCGAAGATGCCGAGAATCGGCATCCTGAGGGGCGCCAGGCGGGCCGGGTCGGTCTCGAGCCGGCCGTAGTAGATGACGGCCGCGTCCAGTTCTTCCGGCAGCATTATGGCCGTACGCAGCGACAGGGCGCCGCCGAAGCACCAGCCGATGCTGCCGACGCGCTCGACTCCGCCTTCGTCCTGCAGCCAGCGGAACGCCGCCCGCAGCGCGGCATCCAGCTGCTCGGCATCGCCCATCGCGGCGGACATCAGGTCACGAGCCTGGGCCGCATCCGCCGCCACCTCGCCGCCGTACAGGTCCACCGCCAGGGCGAGGTACCCCTCCGCCGCAAGGCGTTTACTCATCTCGCGGATATTGTCGTTCAGGCCCCACCACTCGTGGATGACGATCAGGCCGGCCCGTGGCGTTCCCGCCGGCCGCGCCAGGTAGCCGCGCACGCCGTCCGCCTCGATGGCCTCGCCGTGCACTTGCCCGGCGGCCGGCCCGCCGGCCGCACCCGCCACAGGCAGGTCACCGGCATGCTCGCGCGCCATCGCGTCGACATATTGCCGGTCCGATCCCGCCGCCGCGCTTGTCGCCAGCAGGAGCGATGCAAGCAACAGCAGCCCTGCTGCCCGATTCCTCATAACAAAGCCTCCATCATTTCCCGCGTCACCAGCACGACGCCTTCCTTGGTCACATAGAAGCGCCGCCGATCCTCCGCCGCGTCTTCGCCGATCACCGTCCCGGCCGGCACGTCGGTGTCTTCGTCGATGATGGTGTGCACGATTCGACAATCCGGGCCGATATCCACGTTGGGCAGGATGATCGAGCGTTCTACCAGCGAGCGCTCCGCGACGCGCACATTGCTGAACAGCACCGACTCACGCACCAGCGCACCGGAGATGATGCAACCGCCCGAGACCATCGAGTTCAGTGCCCGCCCATGGCGCACATCGTCGTCGAGCACGAACTTGGCGGGCGGCAACTGCGCCTGGTAGGTCCAGATCGGCCATTCCTGGTCGTAGAGATTGAGCTCCGGCGCGACGTAGGTGAGCTCGATGTTGGCCTCGTAGAACGCATCCACGTTGCCGACGTCGCGCCAGTAGAGCTGCACCTTGGTCGCGGCGTCCTGGA
>DAOMOU010000166.1:0-4835 GCA_035444525.1 Gammaproteobacteria bacterium
ATCGCCTCGAGTGCGAACCCTTGACCCGGGACGCCCGCGGCCGACCTGCCTGGAACCGGTGGCCCCCGATGAAGGGGAGGCGGCGCGGAAACGAAGGATAGCCCGAATCCCGCCGCGATGCCTAGCGAAACCCGCGGTGGATGTCCGTGTTGCTTCCAAATCAATAATTTATGTAAACAATTTCGACCGGGAGGGCGAAGTTTTCGCGGCTTTTGGCCTCGCCCGCCCTCCTTTTTGGCTATTGACTCCGCCCGGCGAAGGTCTATGCTCGCGCGCTCCATGTTGCTTTGCATCAAGCGATGATCCGATCCGCCCCCGTTCTGGCCTCCGCCCTGGCGTTGTTCGCGCCGGCGAACCCGGCCGCGCTCGCCGCGGAACCCGGCGGGAGCTGCCTCCCCGGGGAAGGCGGACACCTGCGCATGGAAGTCAGCGGCGACTTCGACGCAACGCTCGACTGGCCCAACGAAGGCACGCACTGCGACGGCGGTCCGCGCCCGGCCGGCGATGCGCTGCGGCTGATGTTCAGCCGCGAGGATGACGGCCTGCTGGTGGTGATCGGCATCACCGGGCTGCAGCGGGGCCAGACCGGCGCGGGACTGCTCGCCAACGTCACGCTGGTTCGCCAGGGACTGGGACGCTTCTACGGCACGCTGGGCGCCGACGCCTGCGTGGTCGCCGTGGCCGAGAACACACCTGTCGATGGACTGGCGGACGCCTGGCGGGTGCGTGGCCAGGGATACTGCGCGGCGGCGATCGAGGCCATCGCCCGCGAGGGCGAGATCCGCATCGCGCCGTTCGAATTCAGCGGCCTGGCGTTCTGGCCCGACGAGCAGGAAGAGGACTGAGATGCGTCGTTACCTGTTCCCTGCGCTATGCGTCATCGCGCTGGTCCTCGCGCTGCACACCATGACACTCGCGTCCGGCGTCTCGGACGAGTTCCCCGTCGAGCGGCTCGAAATCGTCACGTCCGACGGCGATCGTTTCGCGTTCAGCGCGCACATCGCGGCCACGCCCGAGGCGCGCCGGCGCGGCCTGATGTACGTAACGCGGCTGGGTCCCGACGAGGGCATGCTGTTCGATTTCGAGTCGCCGCGCCCGGTCGGCATGTGGATGAAGAACACGCCGCTGTCGCTGGACATGCTGTTCATCGCCAGCGACGGGCGGATTGCGCGGATCGCGGCGCGCACCCGCCCCTTCTCCACCGAACTGATCGCCTCGGGCGTCGAGGTGCGCGCGGTGCTCGAGATCAACGGCGGCCGCGCCGCCGAGCTCGGCATCGCCGCCGGTGACCGGGTGCTGCACCCGATCTTCGACTGAAAACCGGGGTCAGACACCTATTTCCGAAGCGAAATAGGTGTCTGACCCCGGTTTTTGACCCCGGTTTTCGTCCCGATTGTCCCTAGATCACCTTCGAGAAGCGCTGCTCGGCGAGCCGTGCCGCCAGGTAGGCGTCGAAGGGCATCGCGATGGAGCGCAGCAGGAAGCGGCCGCGCGGCGTCACGCGGATGGCGCCGGCGTCGAGCTCGACCAGCCCGTCATTCGCCAGCGGGATCATCGCCTCGAGTTCGCGCTTGAAGTACTCCTCGAAGCGGATGCCGTGGCGCGCCTCGATCTTGCGCATGTCGGCCACGCCGCCGCACATCAGCGCATGGATCACCTCGCGCCGCAGCACGTCGTCGGCGGTCAGCTCGACGCCGCGCAGGATCGGCACGTGTCCGGCATCGATCGCGTCGTAGTAATCGTGGCGCAGCTTGATGCTCTGCGCGTAGCAGTTGCCGACCTTGCCGATCGCGCTCACGCCGAGGCCCACGAGATCCAGCTCGGCGTGCGTTGAGTAGCCCTGGAAATTCCGGTGCAGGGTGCCGTCCTGCAGCGATTTCACCAGGTCGTCCTCCGGCAGCGCGAAGTGGTCCATGCCGATGTATTCGTAGCCGCGGCCGGTGAGGAACTCGACGGTGCGCGTCAACAGCGCCAGCTTCTCGGCCGCCGAGGGCATGTCCTCGGGGCGGATCAGCCGCTGCGCGCGAAACATCTCGGGCAGGTGCGCGTAACTGTAGGCTGCGATGCGGTCCGGCTTGGCCTGTACGACGGACTCCAGCGTGTGGGTGAAGCTCGCGGCGGTCTGCTTCGGCAGCCCGTAGATAAGGTCCACGGAGACGGAGCGGAAGCCGTGCTCGCGCGCCTGGCGGATCAGGAACAGCGTCCACTCCTCGTCCTGCAGCCGGTTCACCGCCTTCTGCACCTCGGGATCGAAATCCTGGATGCCCAGCGACAGTCGGTTGAAGCCCATTTCCGCCAGCCGCGGGATGGATTCCTTGTCCACGCTGCGCGGGTCGATCTCGATGGAGTATTCGCGCTGCTCGCCGTGATGCAGGCCGAAGTTGCGGAACAGCCCGTCCATCACCTTGCGGAACTGGCCCTCATCGAGGAAGGTCGGGGTGCCGCCGCCGAAATGCAGCTGGTCGACGCGCCGCCGCGGATCGAACAGCCTGCCCTGCAGGCGCATTTCCTCCACCAGGTGCTCCACGTAGGGATCGGCGCTGTGCTGGTGGCGGGTGATGATCTTGTGGCAGCCGCAGTAATAGCAGAGGGAATGGCAGAAGGGGACGTGCACGTAGATCGAGAGCGGCTGCGACTCGGGGTCGTCCCCGTTGCTCGCCAGCGCAAAGCGTTTGTAGTCCTCCTCGCCGAAGCCGTCGTGAAACTGCACGGCAGTCGGATACGAAGTGTAGCGCGGCCCACGAGCGTCATAGCGCTTTATCAGGTCGAGATCGAATTCAGCCGTCTGGATAGTCATGCATCACCGCATCGTCGTTGGGGCAGCCGAGGGATCCCGCGAATCCCGAGCGGGCCTGGCATTCCGTAACCGTACATCATCTACCGTACCGTCGGCCCGGGAAATCGTGGATTGTCTCAATGCCCGGCCGGCGCCGCCGCCTCGGTGCATTGTATTTCGTAGCGCAGGTCGTGGCGCCGGGCATGGACCTCGGCCGGGTCGATCGGCGAACGCGACAGGATTTCCCAGCCCTGTGGACAGCTGCCGGAGCGCTTCATCCAGGCCGCCAGCCACTCCATGCGGACGGTCTCGGCCGACGCGCTGTCGGCCGGATACCGGCTCGAAGTCGTCGCCTCGAACAACAGCCGGCCCGGATTGCGCCGGTCGTCGCGCAGGTCGCTCATGGAGTGCCGATGGTAATCCGTCTGGTCCTCGATGGCGGCACAACCCGCCACCCCGGCAAGCGGCAAGGCCAGCAGCAGGCATACAGCGATCGGGCGCGATGGCATCCTTGGTTCACCTCCTGCCAGACGAGGTCCGAATTCTACTCCCAAGCCGGGGCCGAGGGGCCGGGCTTGCGCCGCAGCATTCGAGCCCGGCAGCAATCCCTTGGAACCCCGGCGGCGCCGGAATTCCCGTTTTCAGCTATAATTCCCGCATACGCCGTGGCCTGGAGGCTGCGGAAAGCGGCATCGGGCGATAGACGCCCCGGACCTGAAAGGGAGCGAGAACAATGAGACGAACTCTGATCGCAGGGATCGCGGCAGGCGGTCTGCTGCTTGCGGGCCCGGCCTTCGCGGCCGAGAAGCCCGGCCAGTGGTACGTGGCGCCGATGGCGTCGGTGATCTGGACGGACAACGATCGGCTGGTGGATGACGACATCGGGGCGGCGCTGTCGATGGGGCGCGCCATCTCCGACAACATCAACCTCGAGCTCCACGCCTTCGGCTACCAGCTGGAGGGCCTCGACGATACCGATCTGTGGGGTATCGGTTTCGACGTGATGCGGGTGTTCTATCGCCCCGAGCGGATTTCTCCCTACCTTTCGGGCGGTTTCGGCTGGAACGTCAAGAACTCGGAGTTCGCTTCGGACAGCAAGAACATGTTCGTCGGTGCGGCCTTCGGCATCCTGGCCGACCTCACGCCGAGCGTCGCACTGCGCTCGGAGGTCCGGTACCGCGTCGATTACGCCAACGGCTGGGGCGGCGAGACTTTCAATGACCTGATCTTCAACCTCGGCCTGCAGATTCCGTTCGGCCAGCCATACGCCGAGCCGGTCGTTGCGGCGCCCCCGCCGCCTCCGCCGCCGCCCCCGCCGCCGGCGGATTCGGACGGTGATGGCGTCCCCGACTCGCGCGACCGCTGCCCCGGCACGCCGGCCGGCGTCGCAGTGGACGCGGACGGATGCCCGCTGGATACGGACGGTGACGGCGTACCGGACTTCCGCGACGCCTGCCCCGGCACTCCCGCGGGCGCGCGCGTCGACAGCCGCGGCTGCCCGATCACCGACGTCATCAGCCTCGAGGGCGTGACCTTCGCCTTCAACTCGGACCAGATCACGGCGGACGAGCGCGGCAGGCTGAACGAGGCCGTCGACATCCTGCGCCGCTATCCGGACCTGAAGGTCGAAGTGGCGGGGCACACGGACTCGGTCGGCAACCCGGCCTACAACCAGGGCCTGTCCGAGCGGCGTGCCCGCTCCGTGCTCGAGTTCCTGGCCGCCGCGGGCATCGATCGCAGCCGCTTGACGGCTCGCGGTTACGGCCAGACGTCCCCGGTCGCGGACAACGCGACGGACGCCGGCCGGGCGATGAACCGCCGCGTCGAGCTGCGCGTGGTCGACTGAAGCATCCGGACTCGCGACTTCGGTTGCGGGCGCAACTTCAGCCCCGGTCTCGCAAGAGGCCGGGGCTTTTTCATGCCCCGTCGCCGGGCTCCTGGTTCCGCTTGACCGCGGGGGTGGGCCGCCAGGCGTATCGTTCGGGTTGACCGCGGGGGCGCGCCGCCATGGGCGCGCTTCGCTCGGCGAATTCCAAGCTCACTCAGCGCGCCCATGACG
>DAOMOU010000167.1:0-4758 GCA_035444525.1 Gammaproteobacteria bacterium
CGGCTGGAGCTGGAGCTCGTGCGGCGCAACATCCCCTTCGTGAAGTACGGCGGGCTGAAGTTCCTCGAGGCCTCGCACGTCAAGGACCTGCTGGCGGTGCTGCGCTGGGCGGACAATCCGCGCAACCGCATCGCCGCCTTCCGCAGCCTGCAGCTGCTGCCGGGCATCGGGCCGGCGCTGGCTGCCAGGGCCTTCGGCTGGCTGGAGTCCCACGGCTTCTCGCCGGCGGCGCTGGCCGACTGGCGCCCGCCGGCCGCGGCGGCGCCCTACTGGCCGGGACTGGTCGAGCTGCTCGCCGGGATCGGCGCCGACGAGGGCGACTGGCGGCCGCAGGTCGGCCGCGCCCGCGACTGGTACCGGCCGCAGCTGGAGCGCCTTTACGAGGAATGGCCGGTGCGCCTCGGCGACCTCGATGCGCTGGAGCAGATCGCCGGGCGCTACGCGACCCGCGAGCAGTTCCTCACCGAGCTGTCGCTCGACCCGCCACAGGCCAGCGGCGATCTCGCCGGCCCGCCGCTGCTGGACGAGGACTACCTGGTGCTGTCCACCATCCACTCCGCCAAGGGGCAGGAGTGGGACTCGGTGTACGTGCTGAACGTGGCCGACGGCAATTTCCCCTCCGAGTTCGCCACCGGCAAGCCGGCCTTGATCGAGGAGGAACGACGGCTGCTGTACGTCGCCATGACGCGCGCGAAATCGTCGTTGCACCTGGTCGCGCCCTTGAAGTACTGGGTGCCGCAGCAGCCGCGCCACGGCGACCGGCACGTCTACGGTGCGCGCAGCCGCTTCATCGACGACGCCATGATGGCCTGCCTGGAAAAGCGCTTTCACGGCGCCGCTGAGGCGGGCGTGAGCGGGTCGCCGCGGCCCGCCGAAGTCGTCGACCTCGGCGCGCGCATGCGGACCATGTGGTGAGCGGCGGATCATGAGCGTCCTGGGCATCGACATCGGCGGCTCGGGCATCAAGGGCGCACCGGTGAACCTCGTCGAGGGCCGGCTGGCCACCGCCCGCCACAAGCTGCCGACGCCGCAGCCCGCCACGCCGGAGGCGGTGACGGCGTCCGTGGTCGAGTTGGCCGGGCAGTTCGAGCTGCGCGGCAGTGTCGGCGTGGCCGTACCGGCGGTCGTCAAGCACGGCGTCACCCAGACCGCCGCCAACATTGACCCGGCCTGGGTCGGTTGCGACATCGGCCGCCTGCTGCACGATGCGCTCGGCCGGCCGGTCGTGGTGCTCAACGACGCCGATGCGGCCGGCCTCGCCGAGATGCGCTACGGCGCCGGCCGCGGCCGGCGCGGCACGGTGGTGATGCTGACGCTCGGCACGGGCATCGGCAGCGCCCTGTTCGTGGACGGGGTGCTGTGGCCCGACACCGAGTTCGGCCACCTGGACGTCCGCGGCAAGGCGGCCGAGCATCGCGCGGCCGCGCAGCTGCGCAAGGCCGAAGGGCTGAGCTGGGAGAAATGGGCGGCACGCGTCTCGGAAGTGCTGGTTGCCATCGAGCGACTGCTGTGGCCGGACCTCTACATCATCGGCGGCGGCGTGAGCCGCAAGCAGGAGAAGTTCCTGCCGCTGCTCGAGTGCCGCACACCGGTCGTGCCCGCGGCCCTCGGCAACGACGCCGGCATCATCGGCGCCGCGCTCGCCGCGATCGGGGACACTCCCCACCAATCCCATTGAAGAGCCTCGGCACGATATTGCTGTTCGTGGCGCTGCCGTACGCGGCGATGGTGGCGTTTCTGTGGCTGCGGCAGGAAAGCATGCTGTTCCTGCCGCACATGCCTTCACGCGACATCGTCGCCACGCCGGCCGATATCGGGCTGCGCTACGAGCCGCTGCAGCTGCCGACCGCCGACGGCGAGACGCTGGCTGCCTGGTTCGTGCCGGCGCCCGAGGCACGCGCCGTGCTGCTGTTTTTCCACGGCAACGCCGGCAACATTTCCCACCGCCTGGATTCGCTGCGGCTCTTTCACGACCTCGGGTTGTCGGTGCTGATCATCGATTACCGCGGCTATGGCCAGAGCACCGGCCGGCCAACGGAGCCCGGCACTTACGAGGACGCGCGTGCGGCCTGGCGCCACCTGGTGGAGGAGCGCGGTATTCCGGAGCAGCGCATCGTGCTGTTCGGCCGCTCGCTCGGCGGCGCGATCGCGACCTGGCTGGCCGCCCATACCGCGCCGCGCGCGCTGATCGTGGAATCGGCCTTCCGCTCGGTGCCCGACATGGCGGCGGAGATCTACTGGTTCCTGCCGGTCCGGCTGCTGGCGCGCCTGCACTACCCGGTGGAGTCGCTATTGCCGCAGGTCACGGCACCGGTGCTGATCATTCACAGTCGCGACGACGAGATCATTCCCTTTGCTCATGGCGAGGTACTGCACGCCGCTGCGCCCGAACCGAAGAAGCTCCTCGAGCTGCAAGGCGATCACAACACCGGCTTCCTGCAGAGCCGTTCGCATTACTCCGCCGGCATCGACGCCTTCCTCAGCAGTCACGGGCTGTAAGGCTGGAATTGGGGAATGTTCCCAATTCCGGGTCACATCCCAAGCGCCCAGGCGAAGAAGGCGTACAGCTCGGCGAACTCGTCGATCAGCAGGTAGCGCGGCTTGGCGCCGCCCGAGGCGTGCCCGGCGCGGGTCTCGGTGCGCAGCAGCACCGGCCGGTCGCAGCCCTGGGCATGCTGCAGGGCGGCGGCGAACTTGTAGCTGTGCCAGGGCACCACGCGGTCGTCGAACTTGCCGGTGTGGATGATGGTCGCCGGGTAACAGGTCCCGGGACGCACGTTGTGCACCGGCGAGTAGGCCAGCTGCGCGCGGAAGTCCGTTTCGTTCTCCGACAGGCCGAAGTCGCCAGCCCAGGCGCGCGCATTGGCGCTCGGCGTGTGGTAACGCAGCATGTCGAGCACGCCGACTGCCGGCCCGGCGGCGGCGAACAGCTCCGGCCGCTGCAGCTGCACCGCGCCGATCAGCAGGCCGCCGTTGCTGCGCCCGTAGATGGCCAGCTTGTCGGGCGAAGTCCACCGCTGCGCGATCAGCCATTCCGCCGCCGCGATGAAGTCGTCGAAAGTGGTCTGCTTGCGCTCGCGGGTGCCCGCCAGGTGCCAGTCCGCGCCGTACTCGCCGCCACCGCGCAGGTTGGCGATCGCCAGCACGCCGCCGAGGTCCAGCCAGCCGAGCAGCCGCAGGTCCCAGTCCGGCTGCATGGACACCCGGAATCCGCCGTAGCCGTACAGCATGGTCGGATTGCGGCCGTCCAGTTCGATGCCCTTGCGGTGCACGATGAACATCGGCACCCGCGTGCCGTCCTTGCTCTCGTAAAACACCTGGCGCGTCTCCAGGACGCTGGTGTCGAGCCCCGTGGCCTTCTGGTGGAAGCGCCCCACCTCGCCGTCCGCCGAGCGGTAGCGATAGATCGTGCCCGGGTTGTCGAAGCTCTCAAACTGGTAGAAGGTCTCGGCGGATTCCGGCGAGCCCGTGAAACCCGACACCTTGCCGATGCCCGGCAGGGCCAGCGCGCCCTGCGGCGTGCCATCCAGCGCGAACAGTTCGACACGGCTCTTCGCGTCCTCCATGTAGCGCACGATGAGCTGCGCGCCGATCAGCGACACGCCCTCGATAGGCAGTGCGCTTTCCGGCACGACTTCCCGCCAGTCGGCCTGCGCCGGCCGCGCCAGGTCGATGGCCACCACGCGGCCGCGCGGCGCGCCGATGCTGGTGCTGATGTAGACCGTGTCGCCGACGGTGCCGAGATAGCCCGCGCGCCCGTCCCAGCTGTCCACCAGGCGGATCACCTCGGCGCCGGGCTCGTCCAGCGGCAGCAGGTAGATGCCGTTGGCGCGGCTGTCCTGGCCGATGCCGAGCACCAGGTGACGGCCGTCCGAGGACGCCTGCGGGAACGGCGTGCGGGTCGGGTGATCCGTGATAGAGAACACGTGGGTGTCCTCGGCCTGGGGCGTGCCGATGCGGTGCAACCAGACCTCGGCCTGCTGGAGGTCGTCCCACTCGCCCGCGGCGTTCTTCGGATAGCGGGCGTAGAAAAAGCCCGATGCGTCCTTGAGCCAGGCCGCGCTGGTGAACTTGGTGCCCTCCAGCCCGTGCGGCAGGTCCTCGCCGGTATCGGTGCGACGCACCTTCCAGCGGGTCCAGTCGGAGCCGCCGACCGTGGCGGCCCACGCGACGTATTGCCCGTCCGGGCTGACGTTCCAGCGCGCCAGCAGCGTGGTGCCGTCCGCGGACAGCGCCTCCGGGTCGAGCAGCATGCGCCACTCGCCGTCCAGCGAGTCGGCGACCATCAGCTTGGACAGCGTCGCCCGGCCGTCGCCGTACTCGAAGAAGTAGCGGCCGTCGTGGACGCGCGGCACGCTCATGCGCTCGGTGGTCCAGAGCACTTCGAGGCGTGCACGAATCCGCTCGTAGTCGGGCAGCGCTTCAACCACCTTCGCCGAGTACTCGTTCTGCGCCGCGACCCAGGCGTCCACTTCGGCCGAGTCGAGCTGCTCCAGCCAGCGGTAAGGGTCGGCCACCCGGGTGCCGAAGTACTCGTCGACATGGTTGACGCGACGGGTCTCGGGATAGCCCGGCGCCGCCGGGCGGGGGGACGTCGCGGCGCAAGCCGCCAGGGTCGCGCACAGGAGCGCGACGGTGATTTTCTGCTGCATCGGTTTACCTCAGGCCGGTTTCCTGGCGGGCGATGACCATGCGCTGGATCTCGCTGGTGCCCTCGTAGATCTCGGTGATCTTGGCATCGCGGAAATAGCGCTCGAT
>DAOMOU010000168.1:0-4730 GCA_035444525.1 Gammaproteobacteria bacterium
TGTAGCTGCCCGGGGGCACCTCGCCCAGGTAGCCGAAGGCGCGGAAGGGCACGCCGGCGAACAGCTCGACGCGCTCGACCTCCGGGGTGGTCGCATCGTCGGCGACGACGCACACCGCGGGCGCGTCGGCCGAGTTGTGCACGGCGGTGAGGCCGGCCGGAGCGGCGGCTCCGCCGTCGCGCAACTCGAGCACGGTGCCGTCCGCCAGCACGGCCAGCAGCGCGATGGGCGCCGCGCCCGGGCCGGTGTTGTCCACGGCGATGATGCTCAGGTCGGCGCCGTCGGGCAGTGCCACTGCACCGCTGTCGAACACCACCGTGTCATCGCCCGTCGGCGTGACGCGGATCCGGTACTCGGCCGCCGGCACGGTGCCGAGATCGAGCACCTCGCCAAAGGCGAAGGTCGCCGGGTCGGTGCCGGCGAGTTCGGCGTCCGGGGCGGTGACGTAGACGTCGACCTCGGGCGCCGACGGCGAACCGTGCAGCACCTGGATGCGCACGCCGTCGATGGCGTCGTCCACCGGCCGGGTCAGCAGGAACAGCTGCAGCGGGTTGCCGCCTTCCGCGGCGGCCAGCAGGTCCGCGGTGCTGCCCGCGGCGATCACCGTGTAGGCGACGTCCGACTCCAGCTCCAGGCCGTCGACCGCCAGTACCTCGACCTCGCTGCCGTCGGCCAGGATGGCGTTCACGGCGGCGTCGATCGCGCCCGCGTCCAGCTCGAGATAGGGCGAGGCGACCGCAAAGGGCACGCCGGCGAGGCCAGCCGGCACCGCGCCGTTGACCAGCACATTGACCGACGGGGCGTCCGCAGACGCATGCACGACCTGCAACTGCGCGCCGGCGGGCGGCGGGGGCGGCGGCGGCGGCGGCGGCGCGACGATCGGGTTACTGTTGCTGCTGCCACCGCAGGCGGCCAGCAACAGAGCGGTAGCGGCCACCAGGCCGCCGGCGAGCAGTCGTTTCATCGGTCTCTCCTCTAGTGGGTCCCGACTCAGGCGGGGTTGTCCGCCTATTCGGTGACCACGAGGAGATCGGATTCAGTCCGGGCTGCTCAGGCCCCCGGCTGCGCTACCAGCGCGATGCGCTCGCGGGTCGAAACGACCACGCCGCCGGCCGGCTCCACGGTAATGGCGAACAGCACGGCCTCGCCCACCGGCAGGCGCGCGTGGATCGGCACCAGCGTCTCCTCCGCGCCGGGCGGCACGTCGAACACGCCGCCGTCCACCGGGAAGCGTTCGTCCCGCCCGGCGTCGAAGATCCACAGCTGGTACTGGGTCGTGGCCGGATCGTTCGGTTGCAGGCCGCGAAAGCGCATCACGCCGGCCTGCACTTCGCCGTTCCAGACCACGGCCCCTTCCGCGCCGCCGGCCGCCGGATCGTCGGTCGCCGACCAGGGGATTACGCGTGTACCGGCGCGACCCTGCAGGTCGGCGAGCAGCTGCGCGGGCGCCGGCTCCTGCTGTGCTGCAAGGGCCGCCTCCTTCACCGCGAGATCCCGCTCCAGGCGCGCAGTGGCCGCTTCGAGCGCCTGCTGGCGCGCGGCCAGCGCGGCGCGCTCGGAGTCCATGCGCTCCACCTGCAGCCAGCCGGTGATCGCCAGCACCAGCGCCGCCGCCGCCGCGAACCACCCGCCCCACGCAGTGACCGGTCGCGGCCGCGCCGGCAGCTGCGTCACGACCGCGCTACGTGGCGTTGCGTCGCGGCCCTGGAACCAGGCCTCCGCATCGGCCTCGACGCGCGCGCGCAAGGCGGCGGGCATGGGCTCGACGCGCAGGCCGGCCAACGCGAGCGAGGTCGCGACGCGATCGAACTCGTCCGGATCGAGGTCGGGGTATCTGGTGCTCAGCTGTTTCAATTCTTCCTGCTCAGCGGGGTCGAGCCCCTCGGTTGCACGAGCGGCCAGCAGGTCGCACAGCCGCTCGTCGTCGGGAAGCCGCGCGGCCATCAGCTGCTCTCCCCGTAATCAGCCAGCTCGCCGACCTGCATGAGTTCCCGCACGCGGATCAGCCCACGCCGCATCTGGGTCTTGACCGTGCCGAGCGGCATGCCGGTGATGTCGGCGATCTCGCTGTGACTGAGCCCCTGCAGCAAGCCGAGCTCGAGCACTTTCTGCTGGGCCGGCTTCAGCGTGGCGACGGCCTTGGCCGCCAGTGCGGCCTCCGAGTACGTCTCCCCTTCGTCGGCGGTGCTTGACGCCAGCTCGAAGCCCGGCGCATCGATGTCCTCCATGTGGGGCTCGCGGCCCAGGCGGCGGATCCGGTCGATGAGCCGGCGGCGCGCGATCATTGCCACGAACAGCGTTTCCGAGCCCTTCGATTCGTCGTAACGTGAGGCGCTCTTCCAGATGTCCAGGAAAATTTCCTGGGTCGCGTCCTCCGCATCGGCCGGGTTGTAACAAGAACGCCTCGCCAGCGACCAGACCAGGCCGCCGAACTGGTCCATCACTTCCTTGATGGCGCTGCCATCACCGTCGGCCACTCTCTTCAAGAGAGACTCCGGCATCAGGGACTTCCTTTGCGATTTGTTCGTTGCTGGATGGACCGCGGATTCGGCATCATCTGCTTCACGGGGCATCCGGTTTATAGCAAATTCGCGGAACCCGGCCAATTGTAACTGTCAGCTGCCCGCGGGATGGTCTTGCACATGCATCGCCTCATTGTCGTCGCCCTGTCCCTGGCCGGACCGGGACTCTTTGCGCCCCCGGTTGCCGCCGACAGCCTGCCCCGTCCGATCACCGCCGTGCTGGCCAATCACCAGCTGGACGGCGCCGGCGTCAGCGTCTTCGTGCAGGCCGTCGACGAGACCGAGCCGCTGCTCGCCTTCAATGAGAACGTCCTGCGCAGCCCGGCCTCCATCATCAAGCTGCTGACCAGCTACGCGGCGCTCGACCTGCTGGGTCCGGCCTATCGCTGGCAAACCGAAGTGTGGATCACCGGCGAAGTGCGCAACGGGCGGCTGCACGGCGACCTGGTGCTGCGCGGCGGCGGCGATCCGGGGCTCAGCACCGAGCGCTTCTGGACCCTGTTGCGCGAGATTCGCGCCCAGGGCATCACGGAAATCGCCGGCGACCTGGTCGTGGACGACACGCTGTTCGCACCGAACCGAGAGCGGCCGGGCGACTTCGACGGCCAGCCCTACCGCGCCTACAACGCCCTGCCGAGCGCTTTGCTCGTGAACAGCAACGCGGTCGAGTTTCGTGTCATGCGCAACGGCGCCGGTGTGTCGGTCTACGTCGACCCGCCGCTGGAAGGCTTCCTGGTGGAAAACCGGATCAACACGCGGCAGGGTACCTGTACCGGGTTCCAGCGGGGCGTGGCCTTCGACCTGCCGGACGGCTTCGAGGGACATCACGCCGTACTGTCCGGCAGCTTTCCCAGCAGTTGCGCGACCTACAGCCTGTGGCGCACCGTGCTGCCGGCGCCGCAGTTCGCCAATGCCCTGTTCCGCTCCCTGTGGCGCCAGCTCGGCGGCCGCATCGAAGGCGGATTTCGCGTCGCGACGGTGCCGCAGGGTGCGAAGCGGATCTACGTGCACCAGTCGCTGCCGCTGGGCGAACAGCTGCGCGTGATGAACAAGTGGAGCAACAACCCGATGACGCGCCACCTGTTGCTGACGCTCGGGCTGGAGCGCGAGGGCCCGCCAGCCACGCCGGAGCAGGGCCGTGCGGCGGTGGAGGCCTGGGTGGCGGCGCGCGGCCTGGCGATGCCCGGGCTGTTCGTCGACAACGGCTCCGGCCTGTCGCGGCGCGCGCGGGTCACGGCGGGCGGATTCGGGGCGATGCTGCTGGATGCATGGCGGCATCCCCAGATGGCGGACCTGATGTCGTCGATGCCGATCGCCGCCATGGACGGCACGCTGCGCAGCCGCTACCGCGGCGAAATGGCGGGGCGGATGTACCTGAAGACGGGCCGGCTGGACGGCGTCGCCTCGATCGCCGGCCTCTTGACCAGCCGCTCCGGCCGCCGTTACGTGGTGGTCGTCATCGTCAACGAACCAGACGCCCACCGCGGCTCCGGTATGGCGGTCCAGGATGCCGTACTCTCGTGGGTATTCAACCAGTAGCCCGGCCACCGCTGCGCTGGCAGAGCAGGCAAAGAAAAACCCCCGGCCTCTCTCGAGACCGGGGGTTCTGGTTTAGATGCCTGGCAGTGACCTACTCTCACACAGGGAGAACCCTGCACTACCATCGGCGCTGAGCGTTTTCACTTCCGAGTTCGGAATGGGATCGGGTGGTTCCCGCTCGCTGTTGCCGCCAGGCAAACTGGTTCACGTATCGCGCCCCGCCTGATAAGCGGAGCGCCGCGAAATCGAAAAGTTTTGACGTCGTCGCGCCGGCCAAGGTGGCGCAGTCCATAAAAAGAGACCAGCACACCCTGAATGCTTGGGTGTTATATGGTCAAGCCTCACGGGCAATTAGTATCGGTTAGCTCAACGCATTGCTGCGCTTACACACCCGACCTATCAACCTCGTAGTCTACGAGGGCCCTTCAGGGGGATCGAGTCCCCAGGGAAAACTTATCTCAGGGTGGGCTTCCCGCTTAGATGCCTTCAGCGGTTATCCCTTCCGTACATAGCTACCGGGCAATGCCACTGGCGTGACAACCCGAACACCAGAGGTACGTCCACTCCGGTCCTCTCGTACTAGGAGCAGCTCCCTTCAATTTTCCAACGCCCACGGCAGATAGGGACCGAACTGTCTCACGACGTTCTGAACCCAGCTCGCGTACCACT
>DAOMOU010000169.1:0-2249 GCA_035444525.1 Gammaproteobacteria bacterium
CCTGTTCCATCCCGACGAGCCGGACTGAACGCCCGCCCCGGAACGGGGCCAGGACCCGGAAGCCTGCAACGAACCGGGCACGCCTTCGCAGACCGGTCGCAGCCGGCGCGAAGGGCCTGCGGCACACTGGCAGGCCTGAACGGAGGCATGCGCCATGGCCATCGAAACCGCCCTGATCAAACCCGTCGTCGATGCCCTGATGGCGCTGTTCCGCGAGAGCAGCGACCTCAAGCTCAAGCGCAACGCCGAGAAAGCCCTGCGCGAGGCGATCCGCGAACTGCTGCAGGCCAATCCCGACGAGAACAAGGCACAGGCGCGGATCGCGATCGCCAAGGCCGCCGGCATCCTGTCCGAGGACATCGTGCTGGCCGAGGACATGCTGGAGAAGCACCGCGCGACCAAGGCCAGGACCAGCGGCAAGGCGGCTACGGGACGCAAGCGCAAGGCGCCCGCAGCGGCGGTGGACAAGCCCGCGGCAAAGAAGGCAGCGAAGAAAGCCACCAGAAAGCCGTAGGAGCGGGCCATGCCCGCGACCCGACGCCATCGTCCCGGGCCGCACCCCGGTCGCGCGCATGGCCCGCTCCTACAATAGGGGCCCGCCCCTTCCGCGCGCGCACATGACCAGGACCATCCTCATCACCGGCGCCACCGCCGGATTCGGCGCCGCCGCGGTGCGGCGCTTCCTTGCCGACGGCTGGCGCGTGATCGCCACCGGCCGCCGCAGCGACCGCCTGCAGCAGCTGGTCGATGAGCACGGCAGTGAACGCCTCCACGTCGCCGCCTTCGACATCCGCGACGCCGACGCGATGCAGGCCGCGCTCGACGCGATCCCGGAGGCCTTCCGCGGCATCGACGTGCTGGTCAACAACGCCGGCCTCGCCCTCGGCACCTCGCGGGCGCAGCGCGCCAGCCTCGAACAGTGGCGGCAGATGATCGACACCAACGTCACCGCGCTGGCGACATTGACGTACAAGCTGCTGCCGACCCTGATCGAGCGCCGCGGCGCGATCATCAACATCAGCTCCATCGCCGGCAGCTATCCCTACCAGGGCGGCAACGTCTACGGCGGCACCAAGGCCTTCGTCACCCAGTTCTCGCTCGGCCTGCGCTCGGACCTCCACGGTACCGGCGTGCGCGTGACCAGCATCGAGCCGGGCATGGCCGAGACCGAGTTCACCCTGGTCCGCACCGGAGGCGACCAGGCCGCCTCCGACACGCTCTACGCCGGCGCGCAGCCGATGACCGCCGACGACATCGCCGACCAGATCCATTACGTCGCCACGCTGCCGCCGCACCTCAACATCAACCGGCTCGAGATCATGCCGGTGACGCAGTCGTTCGCCGGGTTCCAGGTGCATCGCGACGACGCTGGCTGACGAACACCCGCCGGTCGCGGGCCATCCAGGTCCCGCACCGCCGTTGCCGCCCCTGCGAGACAACTGGAAGAAGTCGACATGACAAAGACCATATTCCTGACGTCACTGCTGTTCCTGTCGACCCCATCGTGGGCCGGCGACATCGGAAAGGCTCGACTCCTGTACGAAAACAGGCTGCTGGATGACGCCAAACGTGAGCTCGTCGAAGTTGCCAGCTCTTCCTCGGCCCCCGAAGAAGCAGCGGAAGCGCTCCATCTGCTCGGGAGCATCGCAATCGATGAGAAGCGCTACGATTCCGCCATCCGCACTTGGGAGGACCTCCTCCAACGGTTCCCAGAGACCAGGAATGCAGCTGAGGTCAGCGGAAAGATCGCGCTGGCAAGGCTGTTGCTGGAACAGGATTCTTCCGGAGCGGCCGCCTCGAAGTCATCGGAGTCCGCAATTGTCGTCACCGGAATCGGTACCGAGACCGAGTTCGTCAACCAGGCAGTCACCGAGATCATGAACCTGCTTCAAAGGGGGTCCGCGTGGTTAGAGCGCCTGCGGGGATATCTTCCGTCCCGGAACTGCTGTCGGCATCAGGACAAGCCGACGGAGTCCTCGTCATGGCACTCAGGTTTGGCTATATGGAGAATCTTCGCGCCATGTGCCATGGCCCCGACGGGAAGCTCCTGTGGGAAGAGAAGGCCTCTGGATCCATGGGGTTCACCAAGGCTGGAATAACGCAAGGCTTGATTGAACGTATCAGCAGGAAGGTGGAACCGCACATAGGCGGCCCATGCTTGCCGAACCGGAACGGGGCCGGGTGATCAAGCTTCATTTCTCGGATACGCATCCGTTCATTGTCCGAGAGCACCCCCTCCCAGCCCCCCT
>DAOMOU010000169.1:2259-4694 GCA_035444525.1 Gammaproteobacteria bacterium
GGGGTAAGGGGAGGGGTCAGGCGAGTACGGAAGGCTGACCGGCGAAGCCGATCTACTCCGTCGGCTTGCCGTCGTAATGGTCGGCGTCGTGCTGTGCTTTCGCTATCGCGGTCGTGGCATGCACGGTGCCGTCGCGGTGCTCGGGCGGGGCGTAGAGCGTGTAGAGCTTGAGTGGCGCGTCGCCGGCATTGATCACGTTGTGCTCGGCACCCGCCGGCACGATGACGATCTCATCATCTTCCAGCGTGTGGCTGACGCCGTCGATCAGCACCGTGGCCTTGCCCTGCTCGACGCGGAAGAACTGGTCGGTGCCCGGGTGCACTTCCTTGCCGATCTCCTCGCCCGGCTGCAGCGACATCAGCACCAGCTGCAGGTGTGCGCCGGTGTACAGCACGCGGCGGAAATCCGTGTTCTCAAGCGTGCGGTCTTCGATGTTGTCGACGTAGCCCTTTTTCATCGCATGTTCTCCAGTGGGGAAAGGTGTCGGAATCGGTCGGCCTCACTCCATCGGCGAGTCGTCCAGGTAGGTGTAGCCGGTCAAGCCCGCCTCCAGCGCTTCGTTCAGCCTCGCCGCCTCGCCCTTGCTCAGGTCGACCGCGCCCACGCGCGCCTTGTAGATGCGACGCAGGTCGTCGAGCTTGTAGCCGACATAGTCGAGCATCACGTCGGTGGTGTCGCCCTTGCGCTGCTGGGTGATGGCGTAGCCGTCGCCGTTCAGGCGCACCTCGACCGCGTCGGTGTCGCCGAACAGGTTGTGGATGTCGCCGAGGATCTCCTGGTAGGCACCGACCAGGAAGAAGCCGAGGCGGTAGCTCTCGCCGGGCCTGAGCGGATGCAGCGGCAGCGAGGTGTCGAGTCCTTCGTTCTCGACGTAGGTGTCGATCTTGCCGTCGGAGTCGCAGGTCATGTCGGCGATCACGCCGCGGCGCTCGGGGAGCTCGTCCAGGCGATCGATCGGCACGATCGGGAACACCTGGTCGATCGCCCAGACGTCGGGCATCGACTCGAACACGCTGAAGTTGACGAAGTACTTGTCGACCAGGCGCTCGGCCAGTTCGTCCAGCACCGGGCGGTGGTTGCGCTCGTCGTAGCTCAGCCGCGCGCGTACACCGTGGGCGATGGCGTAGAACAGGTCGTCGATGCGCGCGCGGTGCACCAGGTCGATCTGGCCGAGGACATAGGCCGACAGGCCTTCGGCATGGAAATGCTGCGCTTCCTGGTACAGCTCCAGCGGCGGCCGCGCATCGAGTTCGCCATGGATCTCGCGCAGGTGGCGGATCACGTTCGGCTCGTCGTCGTGCGCGTCGGGCACGCGGCCTTCCGGCGCCTGCTCGACCTCGACCACGTTGGCGACCAGCAGCGCATGGTGCGCGGTCATCGCGCGGCCGCACTCGGTGACGATGCGCGGCGGCGGCAGGCCGTGCTCGGCGCAGGCGTCGGCCAGCGGCTGGACGATGGTCGAGGCGTACTGGTCCACGCCGTAGTTGATCGAGCAGAAGCTGCGCGAGCGCGTGCCCTCGTAGTCGATGCCGAGGCCGCCGCCGACGTCGACGTGGGTCACTGTCGCGCCGAGCTTCGACAGCTCGACGAAGTAGCGCGTCGCCTCGCGCATGCCGTTGGCGATGTCGCGCACGTTGGAGATCTGCGAGCCCATGTGGAAGTGCAGCAGGCCCAGGCAGTGCGCCATGCCGCCGTCGCGCAGGGTCTTCCACAGGTCCAGCACCTGGCGCGGCGAGAGCCCGAACTTGGCCTTGTCGCCGCCGCTGTTCTGCCACTTGCCCGCGCCCAGCGAGGCCAGGCGCATGCGCACGCCGATGCCCGGCTCGACGCCCAGCGCCTGCGCCTCTTCGAGGATGACCGGCAGCTCGGAGGGCTTCTCGACCACGATGAAGGTGTCGAGGCCGAGCTTGCGCCCGATCAGGGCGAGGCGGATGTACTCGCGGTCCTTGTAGCCGTTGCAGACGATCAGCCCGCCCGGGCGGGACAGCGCCAGCACCGCCATCAGCTCGGGCTTGCTGCCGGCCTCCAGGCCGAAGCCCTCGCCGTGGTGCGAGGCCAGGGTGCCGGCGACGCCGGCGTGCTGGTTGACCTTGATCGGATAGACCGCGGTGTAGCCGCCGGCGTAGTCCCAGTCGGCCTGCGCCTGCGCGAACGCGGCCTGCAGCCGGCGCAGGCGGTCGCCGAGGATGTCGGGGAAGCGCAGCAGCAGCGGCAGCTTGGCGCCGCGCGAGATCGCCTTGTCGACGATCTCCGGCAGCGGGATCGCCAGCCCGTCGGCGCCGAGCGGGCGCACGATCACGCGGCCGGCGCCGTCGACGTCGTAGTAACCCTCGGACCAGTGCGGGATCGAATAGGTCTTGCGGGCGTGGTCGGTCGACCAGGCGGTCATCGGCGGGCGTCCGGGGGGTGGGGTGGGCTGGACATTCTATTGATCC
>DAOMOU010000170.1:0-4656 GCA_035444525.1 Gammaproteobacteria bacterium
GGTGTCATGGGCGCGCTGAGTGAGCTCAGAGTTCGCCGAACGAAGCGCGCCCATGACGGCGCGGTCCCGCGGACAAACGCCGAGCGAAGCGCGCCTGTGGCGGCGCGGCCCCGCGGGCAACCGGAACGAGCCCATGGCGGCGCGGTCCCGCGGGCAGCCGGAACGAAGCGCCCTACCAGCCGAGGATCAGCGCAAACATCAGCGGCGCGACGATCGTGGCGTCCGACTCGATGATGAACTTCGGCGTGTCGGCCGACAGCTTGCCCCAGGTGATCTTCTCGTTCGGCACCGCACCCGAGTAGGAGCCGAAGCTGGTGGTCGAGTCGCTGATCTGGCAGAAGTAACCCCAGCGCGGGATGCCGGTCATCTGCAGGTCCTGCTCGAGCATCGGCACCACGCAGATCGGGAAGTCGCCGGCGATGCCGCCGCCGATCTGGTAGAAACCGATGGAGCGGCCGGCCTTGACCTGCTGCTGGTACCAGTCGGCGAGGTAGGTCATGTACTCGATGCCGCTGCGCACCGTGTGCACGTTCTTGATCTCGCCGGTGATGCAGTGGCTGGCGTAGATGTTGCCGAGTGTCGAGTCTTCCCAGCCCGGCACGATGATCGGCAGCTTCTTCTGCGCCGCGGCGAGCAGCCAGCTGTCCTTCGGATCGATCTGGTAGTGCTGCTCGAGCTTGCCGCTGAGCAGGATCTGGTACATGAATTCGTGCGGGAAGTAGCGCTCCCCCGCGTTGTCCGCCGCCAGCCAGTGCTCGAGCACCACGTGTTCGATGCGGCGGATGGCTTCTTCCTCGGGGATGCAGGTGTCGGTGACGCGGTTGAGGTGGCGCGCCAGCAGCGCCTCCTCGTCCGCGGCGGTGAGATCGCGGTAGCCGGGGATGCGCACGTAGTGGTCATGCGCCACCAGGTTGAACACGTCTTCCTCGAGGTTGGCACCGGTGCAGGTGATGGCCTGGACCTTGTCCCGGCGGATCATCTCGGCCAATGACAGGCCGAGCTCGGCGGTGCTCATGGCGCCGGCCAGCGTCACCATCATGCCGCCGCCCGCGTCGAGATGCGCCGTGTAGGCGTCGGCGGCGTCCACCAGGGCGGCGCTGTTGAAGTGGCGGTAGTGGTGGCGAATGAAACGGGAAACGGGCGCGTCGGACATCCTCGGGGCTTCCTTCTCGGGGCGAGCGGGCGTGGACCCGCAAGGTTAGGTCACGGGGTCGGGAGCGGCAAGTTCAGCGGCCGCCGGCCGGCACTTGCTGCGTCAGGCAGTGGAAGGCGCCGAGCCCGACGACCAGTTCGTTGGCGCGGATCGGCACGATGCGCCGGCCGGGGAAACACCGCGCGAGGATGCCTGCGGCCTCTGCGTCGCCGGGCTGGTCGAAGGCCGGCAGCACCACCACGTCGTTGCCGACGTAGAAATTCCCGTAGCTGGCGGGCAAGCGCGCGCCGTCGAGCTCGACCGGCGCCGGCATGGGCAGCTCGATGATCTGCAGCGGCCGACCGTCGGCGAGGCGCATGCCGCGCAGCCGGGCGAGGTTTTCTGCCAGCGGTGCATGGTTCGGGTCGCTGCGGTCCGGCTCGACCACCGTGACCACGGTGTCCTCGGCCACGAAGCGCGTGATGTCGTCGATGTGGCCGTCGGTGTCGTCGCCGATGATGCCGTCACCTAGCCACAGCACCTGGCTGACGCCGAGCAGCAGGCCGAGGCGCTCCTCGATGTCGGCACGCGACAGCTCGGGGTTGCGGTTGTCGTTGAGCAGGCACTGCTCGGTGGTCAACACCGCGCCGGCGCCGTTGACGTCGATGGAGCCGCCCTCGAGGATCATGCCGCCCGCGAAGCGCGGCAACCCCAGCGCCGCGGCCATCTGCGCCGGGATGGCGTCGTCCAGGTCCCACGGCGGGTACTTGCCGCCCCAGGCGTTGAAGCCGCAGTCGACCGCCGCGAGCCGGCCGGCCGCGTCTTGCACGAAGGTCGCGCCGTGGTCGCGGCACCAGGCGTCGTTGGTGGGAAAGTGATGGAACACCACCGCCGGGGTCGCCGCGACGGGCCCGAGCAGGCCGCGGACGTGTGCTTCGTGCGCGGCGTCCAGCACGTTGATGCGCACGATCTCGCCGCCCGCCAGCGCCTGCACGGCCCGCACCATGGCCGCCTCGGCCGCGCCCAGCACGCCCGGCCAGGTCTCCGGATTGTGCGGCCACGAAATCCAGGTCGCCTGGTGCGGCGCCCACTCGGCCGGCATGCGGAAGCCGAGCTCCGCCGGTGCCGGGCGGGTCATTGCGGTCATGTCGAGCCCTCTGTTGCAGGGCGCCAATTCTAGCCGAATTGGGGACATTCCCCATTGCGAACCCGGGCCGAATTGGGGAATGTCCCCAATTCGGCTAAGACCATCGGTGGGTGGCAAACGGCCCCGGCTGCGTCCATATTTGGTGGTCACGACATCGGCCGGTCGGTGACGGCCGCCGCTCTGACAAGAGACCAAAAAAGGGGAGAGCAGCAATGACAGGACGCGTGGCGATAGTGACCGGCGGGACGCGCGGCATCGGCGGGGCGATTTCCGAGGCGCTGGCGGCCGCCGGCTACCGGGTGGCCGCCAATTACGTGGGCAGCATCGATCGTGCCAAGGAGTTCCAGGATCGTACCGGCATCGCCACCTTCCGCTTCGACGTCGGCGACTTCGAGGACAGCCGCGAGGGCGTGAAGCGCATCGAGCAGGAACTCGGCCCGGCCGAAGTACTGGTCAACAACGCCGGCATCACGCGCGACGGCACCCTGCACAAGATGAGCTTCGAGAACTGGGACGAGGTCATCCGCACCAACCTGACCAGCTGCTTCAACATGTGCCGGCACGTCATCGAGGGCATGCGCGAGCGCAAGTTCGGCCGCATCGTCAACATCGGCTCGGTGAACGGCCAGGCCGGGCAGTACGGCCAGGTCAACTACGCCGCCGCCAAGTCGGGCATCCACGGCTTCACCAAGGCGCTGGCGCAGGAAGGCGCCAAGCTCAACATCACGGTGAACGCGGTGGCGCCCGGCTACGTCAACACCGACATGGTGCGCGCGGTGCCCGACAACGTGCTGGAGAAGATCATCCAGCGCATCCCGGTGGGCCGGCTCGGCGAGACGCGCGACATCGTGCGCGCGGTGCTGTTCCTGGTGGCGGACGACGCCGACTTCATGACCGGCTCGACCGTCTCGGTGAACGGCGGCCAGCACATGTACTGAGCCGGGCGGCGCCGCACCGGCGGCGCCGGACCTCAGCGGGTCTCGTCGAGCGTGCGGCGCACGTAGGATCCCGGCGCGTCCTCGATGACCGGGTAGTCCTTGTGCTTGCCGGGCTGGCGCGCGTTGACCTGGCCGCCGGCATGCGGCTTGAGCCACTTGCCCCAGTCCAGCCACCAGCTGCCCGGGTGCTCCTCGGTCTGCTCGAACCACTGCCCGGCATCGGCCGGCGTGTCGTCGCCGGCCCGGTAACCGTACTTCACCTTGGTCGGCGGGTTGATGGCCCCGGCGATGTGGCCGGAGTTCCCCAGCACGAAGCGGCTCGGGCCGGAGAACAGCTGGGTGGTCTCGTAGCAGGTCTTCCACGGCGCGATGTGGTCGTCGCGCGTGGCCAGCACATAGGACGGCGTGGTGATCCGGGTGACGTCGATCGGCTCGCTGGCGACTTCCAGAGCATTCGGCTCGCGCAGCAGGTTGCGGAGATACATGTTGCGCATGAACCAGACGTGGCAAGCGGCCGGCATGTTGGTCGCGTCCTCGTTCCAGAACAACAGGTCGAAGGGCACGCGCGGCTTGCCGAGCAGGTAATGGTTGATGATGAAGGTCCAGATCAGGTCCGGCGCGCGCAGCATGCGGAAGCCCCAGGAGACGTTGTCCCCCGGGATGAAGCCCTTGGCGCGCCCCACGGCCTCCAGCCGGTCGACCAGCTCGTCGTTGACGAACACCTTGATGTCGCCCACGTCGCCGTAGTCCACCAGCGTGGTCATGAAGGTGGCCGAGCGGATCGGCTTCTTGCCCTTCGCCTCCAGCCAGGCCAGCAGCACGGTCAGCAGGATGCCGCCGAGACAGTAGCCCATGGCGTTGACTTCACGCTGGCCGGTGACGTCCTTGATGACGTCGAGCGCCGCCAGCGGCCCCTCGAGCAGGTAATCGTCAAAGGTCTTGTCGCGCGTCTCGCCGTTCGGGTTCACCCAGGAGATCAGGAACACGGTGTGGCCCTGGTCCACCGCCCAGCGCACCAGCGAGTTGGACGGCTGCATGTCCAGCACGTAGTACTTGTTCAGCCACGGCGGGATGATCAACAGCGGCCGGCGCGCCACCTTGGCGGTGGTCGGCGTGTACTGGATGAGCTGCATCAGCTCGTTCTGGTAGATGACCTTGCCCGGCGTCACCGCCAGGTCGCGGCCCACCTTGAAGGCGCCCATGTCGGACATGCTGATCTTCAGGCGGCCGTGCTTGAGGTCCAGGTCGGACCAGAAGTTGCGCACGCCCTCCACCAGGTTGCGGCCCTTGCTGTCCTTCGTCGCCTCGACGACCTCCGGGTTGCTGAGCGCGAAGTTGCTCGGCGCCACGGCGTCGAGGAACTGGCCGGTGAAGAAGCGCAGCTTGCGGGCGGTGTCGTCATCCAGCCCGGGCGTGCCGTCGGCCAGCGCCAGGGTGGT
>DAOMOU010000171.1:0-4641 GCA_035444525.1 Gammaproteobacteria bacterium
GCCTTCAGTTCGTCCTGCGGCGGGTGCTTGCGGATCGATTCGGCCAGGTACTGGTAGCTGTCGGCGTCACCGGCGAACAGCCTGCCCAGCTTCGGCAGCACGTTGAACGAGTGGAAGTCGTAGATCGGCTTGAACCAGTCGGCCTTCACCTCCGAGAACTCCAGCACCCGCGCCTGGCCGCCGACCTTGAGCACGCGCAGCATCTCGCGCAGCGCGGCGTCCTTGTCGGTGACGTTGCGCAGGCCGAAGGCGATGGTCACCAGGTCGAAGCTGGCGTCCGGGAACGGCAGCACCTGCGCGTTGCACTGCACGTATTCGAAGCCGCGCACATGGCCGCGGTCGGTCATGCGGTCGCGGCCGACGCGCAGCATCGCGCCGTTGATGTCGCCGAGCACCAGTTCGCCGGTCTCGCCGACGCGATCCTTCAGCAGCGCGGCGATGTCGCCGGTGCCGCCGGCCAGGTCGAGCACGCGGTCGCCCCGCTTCACTTGCGCGGTGGCGACGAAATAGCGCTTCCAGACCCGATGGATGCCGAGGCTCATCAGGTCGTTCATCAGGTCGTAGTTGCCGGCGACCGACGAGAACACCTCGCCGACCAGCTTCTGCTTGTCGCCGACCGGCACGTCGCGGAAGCCGAAATGGGTGGTGTCGGGTCTGGAATCCTGAGTCATGCGCGCATTTTCCCACGGTTCGGGCCGGGCGTCATGGCCGAACCCGGCGCCGCGGCATCCGCACCGGCGGCAAGGAGATCGCCGCGCGCTACTGCTTCACGCGCCGAAGCCCATTGCCCCCCGTGATCCGGCCACCATCGCCGATCACCACCACGAAGCCGTTCGTGGTCTTCGACTCGACGTACACCGAGAACAGCCCGTCCGGCGACACCCAGGCCTCGCCGACCTTGAACATCGAGCCTTCGTTGTTGGAACGGTCCGCCGGCGGCCAGTCCGCGTCCTGGCTTTCGGCCTCGAACCGGTAGTCGCTGCCGACCAGGTGGATGATCACCGCATCGCCCGCCAGCCGCCCCTCGTAGGCGCCCACGGGACGCCGCGCCTCCACGGTGTAGAACGTGCCGCGGTACGGATCGGGCGATGCCGGCGTCTGCAGGACCAGCATCTGCACGTTGCTCGCGCCCACCATGCTGGCGTAGTCGAGCGTGACCCGGGTCCGCGCCGATCCCGAGGCGATGGTGCGCTTGCGCGCCGCTTCCACCCAGCCGAGGCGATCGCGCTGCAGGATGTTGACGTGCTTGGGCCGCGATCCGTAGGTCGGATCCGTGACCGCGTTCCTCCACGAGTCGCTCATCACGTCCCAGGGATTGTCATAGGTGTCGTCGTCGCCGTCGGAGTTGTCCGAATGCGGCAGGCCGTAGCCATGGCCCATCTCGTGCGCCAGCGGCGCGAGGTTGTTGAACGACCAGGGCGGGTTCCAGGTGCTCGACCAGCAGCGGTTCACCCCGTCCAGCACCCGGCAGCGGCCACCGCCCCAGGCATAGCCATCGAGGTCGCCGTTGAACATCAGGTTGACGCCGATGACCTGGCTGAAATTGACGTCGGCATCCGCGGCGGCCGTGCAGTCGTCGAACAGCGCGTTGAGGTTGGCCTTCTCCTTGCCGTCGGTCTCGGTCACGTAGTGCGAGCGCGGGTTCGGCAGAGCGTACCAGCCGACCGCGTCGCTGCCGGTAAGGTTGATCTTGTTGTAGGACACCTCGCGCCAGTAGTGTCCCAGCTGTCCCTCGGACTCACCGTACTGGTCGCGGAAGAACTGGACCGTCTTCTGCTCCTCGGCGATGTCGCTGAACCGGCAGGCGATGCTGATCCAGCGGGTCGCACCCAGGACCGCCTTGGCCACGCCGTCGGCCTTGCCGGTCAGGACATGCGGGATCGGCGCTTCGACATGATCCGCCGGCACGATCGCCTCGATCGCGCGACGCCCCGTCGCCGTCGATTTCCGACTGGAAAACTGCACCGCCACGCGACGGTTCGCCAGCGCGTACAGGTCGCCCGCGCCGCGCCGCGCCTCGTCCGGATCGAGTGCGATGCGCGCGCCGTTGTCCAACACCAGGATCGCCTCGAACTTCGACGCGACGTGCCTGTCCGCGGGGCCGGGATCGCCCCAGCGCAGCTCCAGGCCACCCTGCAGCAGCTGCGCCTGCGCGCCGCCGCTGACCAGCAGCAGCGCCAGCAGCGCTGCGATCGTCCAGATTCCCTTCATCTTTGGCCCCCTGCCAGTGCGATGACGGTCTCGATGGCCCATTCTCGACCAGCCGGCCGGCCGGAACAACTCCAGCGACCGCCGTCACGAATCGCGCCGCCCCGCGCGATCGCGGTATCGTGAACGGCCCCGCTCCGGCCCGCACCCGTGCCCGTGCCCGACCCCGACTATCGCGCCATGCTCGACACCGCCATCGCCGAAGCCCGGCTGGGCCTGGCCGAAGGCGGCATCCCGATCGGCGCCGCCCTCTTCCACCGCGACGGCACCCTGCTCGGCCGCGGCCGCAACCGCCGCGTGCAGGAAGCCGATCCATCCGTACACGGCGAGACCGACGCCTTTCGCAAGGCCGGCCGCCAGCGCAGCTACCGCGACACGATCATGGTCACCACGCTCTCGCCGTGCTGGTACTGCAGCGGACTGGTGCGCCAGTTCGGCATCGGCACCGTGGTGATGGGCGAATCGGTCAATTTCCAAGGCGGCCACGACTGGCTGCGCGAGCACGGCGTCCACGTGGTCGACCTCGACGACGCCGGATGCATCGCCATGCTCGGCGACTGGATCGCTGCCAATCCCGAAGTGTGGAACGAAGACATCGGCGAGGATTGAACGCGTCCGGCGCAAGCCCCGGGCCTGTTTGCTCCCGGCGCAGCGAACCTGCCGTCGCCCGACAGTGTGTGCTCAGCGCGCCTCGATCATGAACGCGCCGAAGGCCACGCCCAGGTCGAAGCCCTCGCCGGTGCCGGCCAGGGCCAGAGAGATCTCTCCCTTGGTCATCACCTGGGCCTTGCTGGACTTCACCACCCCGGCATGGGCTTCGGCGGCGACGTAGGTGCCCAGCACCTCGCGCACGTTGTTGACGCCGGAGAACTGGCCGCGGCCGCCGCGGATCTCGGACTTGCCGATGGTCAGGCCGCCGCCCCTGGCCTCGATGCGCACGGCCATGGCCTGGCCGTTGTCGCAGCTCACCCGGCCGGTGCCGGAGGCGGTCTTGTAGAACACCGACCAGCCGACCATGTCGAAGTCGAGGCGGCAGGAGACGTCGCGTGCGGACGCGGGACCGGCGGCGAGCAGGAAGAGGGCCGCAGCGGCAGCGGCAAGCAGCGAGATTCTGGGCATGCGAACTCTCCAGGCGATCGGTGTTGCGGCACAGGATAGGCCCCTGAACCTGATGCCTGCCGCAACGAGGCGCGGCGCCCCCGCCCATGCCAATTCTCGATCAAAGCGATGAATGCAGGAGCGCCCCATGCCCGCGACCCGCACAACCCGGCCGCCGTCGCTCGCCGGTCGCGCCCATGGGGCGCTCCTACACCATCACGGACTTTTGATCGCGAATAGGCATTACAGGATGTAGCGGCTCAGATCCGGATCCTGCACCAGCTCGCCCAGGTGCGCGTCGACGTAGGCGCGGTCGATGCTCACCTTGCTGCCGTCCTTGTCCGGGGCCTCGTAGCTGAGCGTGTCGAGCAGGCGTTCGAGTACGGTGTGCAGGCGACGGGCGCCGATGTTCTCCTGGCGTTCGTTGACCTGGGCGGCGATCTCGGCGAGGCGGTCGACGGCCTCACCGGTGAAGTCCAGCGTGACGCCTTCGGTCTTGAGCAGCTCGACGTACTGCTTCGTCAGCGCGGCCTTGGGTTCGGTGAGGATGCGCACGAAGTCGCCCTTGCTCAGCGCGGACAGTTCCACCCGGATCGGGAAGCGGCCCTGCATTTCGGGGATCAGGTCGCTGGGCTTGGCCAGGTGGAAAGCGCCGGAAGCGATGAACAGGATGTGGTCGGTCTTGACCGGGCCGTACTTGGTGCTGACGGTGCTGCCTTCGACCAGCGGCAGCAGGTCGCGCTGCACGCCCTCGCGGCTGACGTCGGCGCCGACGCCCTCGCTGCGCTTGGCGACCTTGTCGATCTCGTCGATGAAGACGATGCCGTGCTGCTCGCAGGCCTCGATCGCGGCTTCGCGTACATCGTCTTCGTTGACCAGCTTCGCCGCCTCCTCCTCGACCAGCTGCGGGCGTGCGGCCTTGATCGCGAGCTTGCGCGAGTGGGTCTTGCCGCCGCCGAGGTTGGCGAACATCTGCCGCAGCTGCTGGCCCATCTCCTCCATGCCCGGCGGGGTCATGATGTCGACGCCGGTGTTCGCCGACAGTTCGATCTCGATCTCGCGCTCGTCGAGGTCGCCGGCGCGCAGCTGGCGGCGCAGCTTCTGCCGGGTTTCGGATTCCTTCGACGAGGGCTCGGCGCCGATGTCGACGGTGGCGGTCGTGCCGAAGCCGAACGCCGGCTGCTGCGCCTCGCGTTTCGGCAGCAGCGCATCGAGGATGCGGTCCTCGGCGCGTTCCTCAGCCTGGGTGCGCACCTTCTTCTTGGCCTGCTCGCGGTACAGCTTGACCGCGGTGTCGGCGAGGTCGCGGATGATCTGCTCGACGTCCTTGCCGAC
>DAOMOU010000172.1:0-4614 GCA_035444525.1 Gammaproteobacteria bacterium
CCAAGGAGATGGGCATCCTGACCGTGGCCGTGGTCACCAAGCCGTTCCCGTTCGAGGGCCGCCGCCGCATGCAGGTCGCGCTCAAGGGCATCGAGGACCTGTCGCAGCACTGCGACTCGCTGATCACGATCCCGAACGAGAAGCTGATCACCGTGCTCGGCCGCAACGCGACCATGATCCAGGCCTTCCGCGCCGCCAACGACGTGCTGCTCGGCGCGGTCCAGGGCATCGCCGACCTGATCGTGCGCCCGGGCCTGATCAACGTCGACTTCGCCGACGTGCGCACCGTCATGTCCGAGATGGGCCTGGCGATGATGGGCACCGGCCACGCCAAGGGCGACGACCGCGCCCAGGCCGCGGCCGAAGCGGCGATCCAGAACCCGCTGCTCGACGACGTCAATCTCGCCGGCGCCAACGGCATCCTGGTCAACATCACCGCCGGCCCCGACTTCACCATGGCCGAGTTCGACGAGGTCGGCCGCACGATCGAGAACTTCGCGTCCGAGGATGCGACGGTCGTCATCGGCACCGTGCTCGACACGGACATGCAGGACGACGTGCGCGTGACCGTCGTCGCCACCGGCCTGAACCGCAGCACGGCGCGCCAGACCGTGCGCACCGGAGACCACGGCTACGAGCCGCAGCGCAAGCCGCACGTGCAGCTGATCCGCAACGAGGGCAAGCGCGACGGCACCACCGGCATGTTCGTCGAGGACGCGACCGACGCCTTCAGCCCCGGCAGCAGCATCGCCGCTGGCCTGCGTGGTCGCAGCGGTGCCGAGGCCAGTGCCCCGGCGGCGCCGGCGGCCGACGTGGCCGACTTCGGCAAGGACGCGAACTACCTCGACATCCCGGCCTTCCTGCGTCGCCAGGCCGACTGATGTCCGGTTTGTAGGAGCGCGCCATGCGCGCGACCCGTCGCGACGATCGCGACGGGTCGCGGCCATGGGCCGCTCCTGCTCGAGCCATGTCCCTTGCCGCCGGGCCAGTGCCGGCCCGGCGGCTTTCTGGACCGAAGCGGCAAGGGTCTGGACGGGCAGGCCACTTTCGTTCAGATTCAGCCGCGCGAGTGATAATCTGCGCCGTTGCCCCGGAGTCGGGGCCGTTCGTCCACCTCGGGCCTCCCCAGATGCCGCAGCAACGCACCATCAAGAACGTGATCCGCGCCACCGGCGTGGGCCTGCACAGTGGCGAAAAGGTATTCCTGACGCTGCGGCCGGCCGCCCCGGACACCGGCATCGTGTTCCGCCGCGTCGACCTCGACCCGGTGGTGGAGATCCCGGCCTCGGGCGAGCTGGTCACCGAGACCACCCTGTGCACCGGCCTGACCCGTGACGGCGCCAAGGTGCAGACGGTCGAGCACCTGATGTCGGCGCTGGCTGGCCTGGGCATCGACAACCTCCATGTCGAACTGTCCGCGCCTGAAGTGCCGATCATGGACGGCTCCTCCGGCCCGTTCGTGTTCCTGCTGCAGTCGGCGGGCATCGTCGAACAGGACGCGCCCAAGCGCTTCATCCGCATCAAGCAGCCGATCGAGGTGCGCGAAGGCGACAAGATCGCCCGCTTCGAGCCCTACGACGGCTTCCGCCTCGGCTTCACCGTGCAGTTCGACCACCCGGCGATCCCGACCACGCAGTCGCGCGCCGAGGTCGAGTTCTCGACCGACAACTACATCCGCGAGGTCAGCCGCGCCCGCACCTTCGGCTTCATGCGCGACCTCGAATACATGCGCGAGCGCAACCTCGGCCTCGGCGGCTCGATGGACAACGCGATCGTGCTCGACGAATTCCGCGTGCTCAACGACGACGGCCTGCGCTATGCCGACGAGTTCGTGCGCCACAAGATCCTCGACGCCGTGGGCGACCTCTACCTTGCCGGCCGCCCCATCCTCGGCGCCTTCGAGGGCTACAAGTCCGGCCACGCCTTGAACAACAAGCTGGTCCGCGCCCTGCTGGCCGACTGCTCGGCCTGGGACGAAGTGTCCTTCCCCGCGACGGCCGCCCCGCCGCTGGTCTACGGCGCGCCGCTGACTGCGTGAGGGAAAAACAGGGGTCAGAGTTGTGTTTCCCCTACTGAAGACTCTCGGCATCCAAAGAGATGTCCGGGGGGAAACACAACTCTGACCCCTGTTTTTCCCAGCTTGACCTGGGTCACGTTTCACGCCATCGGGACCGAGTGATAACGTTTTCTTAACAAAAATGTATCTTTGGCAAGCGGTCTGTTAACGCCTGATGCATCGCTGGCCGCTAGCATGACCTGTCCGCGTGGGCCGGCAGGAAGCCGGAAACCGCCCGCCGGATGCCGGTTAGCGGCGTCAGTCCCCGGTCTTCTTGTCCGCTGAGGGGGTGGACAGGGTGGCCAGGGCCGCGCGGAAGGCTTCTTCCGCCGCCTTCGACCGGCCAGCGCCTGCAGCAGGCGCCGGTGCCTGCGCGCGTTCCGGCGCGGGTGTCCGCAGTGGTTGCGAAGTCGTCCTGATGACGACCTCGCGGACTTCCAGCCCGAGGGACCGGGCGGCGTCGAGCAGTGCATCGGCCGCCAGGCGCAACCTGGCGTGCCACAGGGGGGAATCGACCAGGAAGACAAGCCTGCCGTCGGCGAGATTGGCCAAGCGCGCATGCGCGGCCAGCGGCGGCGGAAGCAGAGGACGCAATTGTTGGTCCAGTGCGTCGAGCCCGAGGGCGTGGCGCACCGGATCGCGGGCGGTACCGGAAAGCAGTGCATCGAGCGCCGACTGCATGGTCGCGGAGCGATCCGCAGCAGCCGGCACCTTTGGCGAACGGGACCGCCGTGACGAGGAATCAGACATTTCAACCATGACTCTACACACAATATCCGTGCACGCGCTGTCGACGCTGCAATCGCTCGGCAAGCGCCTGCAGGGGCGACTGGTCAGCAGGCCGATCGCCGCCGCCATCGTGCTGGCGGGCAGCGGCCTCATTGCCGGCGGCGCCATGAACGCCGCGACCGTGAACCAGCTGCATGGCCAGGTCGCCAGCCAGGAACAGGCGCTCGACGCCACCCGCCGCGATGCGCAGCGCGAGGTGAACGCCTTGGCCGCCAGGCTCGGCGAGCTGCAGGCACAGGCCAACCGCCTCAATGCGCTGGGCGACCGCCTGACCCGCATCGCCAAGCTCGGCGACGGTGAGTTCGATTTCGACAAGCCGGTGGCAGTGGGCGGCGCCGACGCCAGCCACGACATGCCGGCCCGCGAGCTGGTCGGCGGTCTCGACGAGGTCAACGCGCAGTTCGGCAGCGCCGGCCGCCAGCTGTCGGTGCTCGAGGCGCTGCTGTTCGACCAGGAGCTGGAGCGCAACGCGATGCCGTCGCGCTCGCCGGTCGCCAACAGCTACATCACCTCCGGCTTCGGCGGCCGCGCCGACCCGTTCGGCGGCGGTGGCCAGTTCCACAAGGGCATCGACTTCGACGCCCGCACCGGCGACCCGGTCATGACCGTCGCCGACGGCGTGGTCAGCTACTCCGGCGTGCGCAGCGGCTACGGCAACGTGGTCGAGGTCGACCACGGCAACGGCTTCGTCACCCGCTACGCGCACAACTCGCGCAACACCGTGAAGGTGGGCGACCTGGTGCGCGTCGGCCACGAGATCGCCAAGGCCGGCTCCACCGGCCGTTCCACCGGCGCCCACGTCCACTTCGAGGTCTGGGAGAACGGGCGCGTGCACAACCCGCGCAAGTTCCTCGGCGAGATCGGCCGGCAGTAGGAGCGGGCCATGCCCGCGACCGGATCCTCCGCGTAAAAGCTGTCGCGGCCATGGGCCGCTCCTGCGGGAGCCACGGCGCCATCGCCGGCCAGGGTCTTGCAAACGCCCCCACCCGCCACCACGGTACAATGCGCGTTGCCATCGAGAAGGGCGCCACAGCGCCCTTTGTCGTTTCCGGCGCGCCACCCCGGCGCCGCCCGGTCCCCGTCACAGCATCCCGGTACTTCCATGCTCAATCGCCTGCTCACCAGCGTCTTCGGCAGCCGCAACGACCGCCAGATCAAGCAGCTCGGCGGGATCGTCAAGAAGATCAACGCCCTCGAACCGCAGATGCAGGCGCTGTCCGACGCCGAACTCCAGGCCAAGACTCCTGAACTCCGGCAGCGCATCGCCGACGGCGAGTCGCTCGACAAGGTGCTGCCCGAAGCCTTCGCCGTCTGCCGCGAGGCCAGCGTGCGCGTGCTCGGCATGCGTCCCTACGACGTGCAGCTGGTCGGCGGCATGGTCCTGCACATGGGCAAGATCGCCGAGATGCGCACCGGCGAGGGCAAGACCCTGGTCGCCACCCTGCCGTGCTACCTCAATGCGCTCGAAGGCAAGGGCGTCCACGTCGTCACCGTCAACGACTACCTCGCCCGTCGCGACGCCGCGCAGATGGGCAAGCTCTACAACTGGCTGGGCCTGAGCGTCGGCGTGGTCTACCCGGGCATGCCGCATTCGGACAAGCACGGTGCCTACGGCGCCGACATCACCTACGGCACCAACAACGAATTCGGCTTCGACTACCTGCGCGACAACATGGCGCTGGCGAAGGAAGACCGCTTCCAGCGCGGCCAGAACTTCGCCATCGTCGACGAGGTCGACTCGATCCTGATCGACGAGGCGCGCACGCCGC
>DAOMOU010000173.1:0-4575 GCA_035444525.1 Gammaproteobacteria bacterium
CGGATGATCTCGATCATTTCCTGTTGTTGTGCGTTCAGGGGAGTACCCCCCAGCAGCTCGATCATGCCGAGCACACCGTTCATCGGCGTGCGGATCTCGTGGCTCATATTGGCCAGGAATGCACTCTTGGCCTCGTTGGCGGCCTCCGCCTGCTGGCGGGCCTCGGCCAGCTGGGCCGTGCGCCGCGCCACCAGGTCCTCCAGGTGGTCGCGATGCCGTTCGAGTTCCGCGGCGATCTTCCTGGTCTCGATCAGGCCCCAGACCCGGTCCGCCAGCAGCTGCAGCGTCTCGAGGTCGAAGGGCGAGTACTCGCCCTTCGTCGCGCCCGCAACGCTCATCAACATCGTCACCCGGGCGCCGTCCCTGGCCGGCACGGTGACGCCCCAGCCAGGCCCGTCACCGCCCTCGCTGTGGCCGTCCGAAGGTTGCGCCGGCGTGCCGCGCAACTCGCTGACGACTGGCCGGCCGAGCCGCACGGCTTCGCCGATCGGCAGGGCCACCTCTTGGGCATGCGGGTGATCGTCCTCGCGATCGCCGCGCCCGGCGAACGAGGCGCTGGATGCGAGTCGCGGTGCGCCGCCGTCTGCGTCGACGAAGTGCAGCCAGCCGGATCGGCTGCCGGTCAGGTCGATCGCAATCTCCAGCGCACGCTGCAGGAATGCCGTCTCCCCGAGGCGGTCTGCCAGGCCGGGGAGCTCGAGCAGCCGCTCCGCGCGCTGGCCCTGCAGCGCCAGCTGTCGCTCGATGTGCTTGCGCGAACTGATGTCCTGGAAGGCGCCCTGGATGCGCACGATGCGGCCGGCGCCGTCATGCACCGGCTGGCCGATGGTGCGGGTCCAGAGCCTCCTGCCTTGCGTCGTGACGATCTTGAGTTCCTCGTCGAAGGCAACGCCGTCCGCGGCGCAGGCCGCCAGCACTTCGCGCATGCGATGCCGATGCTCGGGCGCGTAGCAGCCGATCCACGTCTCCACCGGCACGCGGGCCTGGGGCGACATGTCGTGGATCCGGCAGACCTCGTCCGAGCACTCCACCTCCTGCTGCTGCAGGTCGATACTCCAGCCGCCGATCTGCGCGGCCGTCGACGCCATGCTCAGCAGGCGTGCGTTGTCGTCGAGGCGCAGGGCGGTGGTCTTGCGCTCCGCAATGTCGCGCGCGAACACCAGCGCGCCGTCCTGGCCACCATAGCGGATCGGCACGCCGGAGATCTCGATGTCGACCGGTGTGCCGTCGAGTCGCAGCCAGACCTGCTCCAGGGCCGGTTGCGGCTCGCGTCGCTCGTTCAGGGCCTGCATACGCGCCTGCCCGAGCTCGCGCCAGTCCGGATGGACTCGCTCGAGGATGGGCTGGCCGACCAGCTGTGCGGCCGAGGTGGCGCCGAGCAGCCGGCAGCCGGCGCGGTTGACGAAGGTGAAGCGGCCGTCCGCCTGCACGAAGATCATGTCCGGCGCCGATTCGACCAGGGCGCGGAACTTTGCCTCGCTCTTGGTGAGCGCGCGCTCGGCGCGGCGCCGCGCAGTGACGTCCAGCGCCAGCGACAGCACGGATTCGACTTTGCCGTGTTCGTCGCGGCGTACGGAGTTGAACCACTCGCAATCGCGCAGCTCGCCCGACCGGGTCAGGTTGCGGTTGAGATTGAAGCCTCGCTGTTCCTTGCCGTCGACCAGGCGCCGCAGGGTTCGGAGCACGGCCTCCTTGTCGGCGGGATCGACGAAATCCAGCTCATCGAGCCTGCGGCCGCGCATCTCGTCCTCGCGCCAGCCGAACATTTCCTCGGCACGGCCGGACCAGCGCAGGATGCGCAGCTCGCTGTCGAACTCGACCACCGCGAGCGGCGAATTGTTGAGATGGAAGTCGAGTGCGGCCGCGGCCTCGGCCTGGCGGCGGGCTGCGCGACCGCTCTCGATGCGCCGCATGAGCAGGAACAGGAGAATGCTCGTGACGACGACGAACAGCACACCCTTGGCCAGCTCGATACGATGCAGGGTGTCCGCATCCGCAACCACTTCGCGCAGCAGCATTCCGGAGCCGAAAATCCAGGCGACGGCCACCACTGCATACAGCAGCGCGATCAGCAGCGGCCGGTTCTTCCCCATCATCCAGCGTCCCGCGCGCAGCAGCACCCCGAAGCCCGACTGTGCGCGGCTCCCGGCCTCATCCCGCGGGCGCCAGTGCCGTGCGCCGTGCCTGCCATTCGTGCAGCCATTCGACCAGTCGTTCGCCCGGCATCGGCCTGCCGATGAAATATCCCTGCGCGTAGTCGCAGCCGCAGGCGGCCAGGTGGTCCCAGTCCGCGCGGTCCTCGACGCCCTCGCCGACGCTGCGCATTTCGAGCTGGCGGGCGAGTCGCAGGCTGCTGTCGAGAATCGCCGCCAGCGAGGCATGGTCCGCCGCGCCGTGCACGAAGCCGCGATCGATTTTCAGTTCGTCGAAGGGCAGGTCGCGCAGCTGCGCCAGCGACGAGTGCCCGGTGCCGAAGTCGTCGATCGACAGGCCGACCCGCTTGAGGCGCAGCCGGGTGAGGATGTCGAGCGGCGCCCTGACGTCTCCCATCAGGCGGCTTTCGGTGATTTCCAGCACCAGCGCCGACGCCGGCACTCCTGCCGCCGCGGTTTCCCGCAGCACGTAGTCCGGGAACGCCAGGTTGACGAGACTGGCCATGGAAACGTTCACCGCGACGTGCAGCTCGAGGCCCGCGTCGCGCCAGTGCCGCAGCTGCGCGAGGGCATTGCCCAGCACGGCCCTGCCCAGCGCGTCGATCAGGCCGGACTGTTCGGCGATCGGCACGAAGCGATCCGGAAACACCAGGCCGTCGCGTGAATGCTGCCAGCGCACCAGTGCCTCGACGCCCACCACCCGTCCGGTACGCAGCTCGACCTTGGGCTGGTAGTGGTTGAGGAGTTCGCCGCGCCGAATCGACTCGCCGAGCTCTTCCGGCGAGTACACGGACGGCAGGCCGGTGAGCGTCGGGTCGCGAGCCAGCGCTTCGTGGCGTTCGATCACCCGGCGGAGCTGTCCCATGTCGAAGGGCTTGTGCAGGGCCCCGAGCACGACCAAATGGTGGGCCCGCGCCAGCCGTTCCGCGCTCTCCAGCACGCGCGTGTCCTCGCCGCTCACCAGCACCAGCGCGGGCGGGTCGTCGATGGCGACGAGATTGCGCAGGAACTCCACGCCGTCCATGCCGGGCATCTGCAGGTCGCAGAACACCACGTCGACGTCGGCGCTCCCTTCGGCCAGTTGCGCGAGCGCCAGTTCGGCTCGTTCGCAGGCGTGCCGGACTTCGACGCCTAGATTGGCGAGTTGCCGCTCCAGCAGGCGCAGTACGAACGGATCGTCGTCCAGCAGCAGAACCTTCATCGGGGCTCCCGGTTAGGCAACGTCCGGCGTGCGCTGTGGCTCGCCGGACGACCCTGCCTGAACTGCATCCGGGCACCAATCTACCGGGCCGGCTCCGGCAGGACAACTGCCGGCACGGCATGAGCCGGCCGGCAGCGCCCCGCCGCGAGGGAGACTACTGGATGCTCAGGACCTTGATGCTGAAGTGCAGCTTCTGGCCGGCCAGCGGATGGTTGAGATCGACGACCGCGCTGTCCTCGTTGATCTCCTTCACGACCGCGTGCAGCGGCTGGCCCTCGGGCCCCTGGCCCACCAGCCTGGCGCCGACGGTGCGGGCTTCCTCGGGAATGATGTCGAGCGGCACCGTCTGCAGCGCCTCCTCGTGCACCGGGCCGTAGCCCTCCTCCGGCGTCAGCGTGACTTCGCGGGTCTCGTCGGCCTTCATGCCCAGCAGCTTTTCCTCGAGCGCGGGCAGGATCTGCTGCTCGCCCTGGACGTAGACCAGCGGCTCGCGGCCGGCGTTGGTGTCCGCCGTGGAGCCGTCGTCGAGCTTCAGGGTGTATTCAATGCTGACGGTGCTGCCGTCCTGGATCACTGGGGCATCCTCCTGCGCCTGCAGGGGCGCTCCGAAAACAACAAAACTCAGTGCCGCGAGCGCGGCCAGGGGCGCGTTGCGCAAGGTCCTTCCTCCGGGAAATCAGGGTGTAGGGGAGACGGCTACGATAACACAGGCGGGCAGGCGGCGGGCTTCAGGGCCGCAGCTGGCCCGCGCCGCTGACCTGGTACTTGTAGCTGGTCAGCTGCTCCGCGCCGACCGGGCCGCGCGCATGGATGCGGCCGGTGGCGATGCCGATTTCCGCGCCCATGCCGAACTCGCCGCCGTCCGCGAACTGGGTCGAGGCGTTGTGCAGCACGATGGCGCTGTCCACTTCCGCGAGAAAGCGCGCGGCTACGGCGTCATCCGCCGTGACGATGGCCTCGGTGTGCCCCGAGCCGTGCGCTGCAATGTGGGCGATCGCCCCGCCGACGCCGTCCACGACCCGCAGGGAGATGATCGCATCGAGGTACTCGGTATCCCAGTCGGCCGCCGCCGCGGGCCTGACGCGCGGATCGGCCGCCTGCGATTCGGAATCGCCACGCACCTCGCAGCCCGCCGCGAGCAGGTCCGCGACCAGCGGCCGCAGGTAAGTCGCGGCGCAGGCCCGGTCCACCAGCAGGGTCTCGGCGGCCCCGCAGATGCCG
>DAOMOU010000174.1:0-4561 GCA_035444525.1 Gammaproteobacteria bacterium
TTCAAGCCTCCGATCTTCGGATGACCGCGCCGTCGGCCTGATGCCGACTCCCGTCAATTCGATTCATCGGAGCAACCCCCATGCGTTTGCGATCAGCGGCCCTGGCCGCGTTCGTCGCCGTGTGTGCCGTGGCATTCCCCACGCACGCCGCCGACCCCCTCACCCTGGACGACGCTTTCCTTCGCGTTGCCGACGCCCATCCCGATCTACGCTTGTTTGGTGCCCGCCATGAGGCCCTGAAAGCCGAACTGGATCGCTCCTCGTTGCGCCCGGCGCTGGTCGCTGGAGCCGAGGTCGAGAACGTGCTCGGTACCGGCCCGGCCAGCGGCCTGGATGGCGCCGAGATCACGCTGAGCCTCGCCTCCGTGCTGGAGCGCGGCGGCAAGCTCGATGCCCGCCGCACGCTCGCGCAAAGCCGGATCGACGCGCTGGCCATCGAGCGCGAGGCGCAGCGGTTGGATCTCCTGGCCGAAGTGGCCCGCCGCTACCTGGCGGTCGTCGGTGCGCAACGCGAAGGCGAGCTTGCGCAGTTGGACGTCGACCAGCGCGAACGCACCGTTGCTGCGGCGCGCCGGCGTCACGAGGCCGGCGCTTCGCCGGAATCGGTCGTACTCACCGCCCAGGCCGCCCTCGCGCGGTCGGAACTGGATCGCGCGCGAGCCCGGCAACGTCAGGCGGCCGCCCGCCAGCATCTCGCGGCCCTGTGGGGCGAGCGAAATCCCGCATTCGAGATCCTCGGGGGCGATCTGCTCGCCGTGCCCCAGATCGCGGACTTCGCGGTACTCGCCGACTGGTTGCAACGCACTCCCGAGCTCGCGCAGTTCGTCGATCAGCAGCGCATTGGCGAGGCACGCCTGCAGCTGGCACGCAGCGAAGCGACCCCGGACTTCGACTGGCAGGTGGGCGTGCGACGGATGGCGGACGGCGATGACTTCGGCTTGGTCGGCAGTGTCTCGATCCCGCTGGGCACCACCCGCCGGGCACAACCGGGCATCCGTGCCGCACGCGCCGAGTTGACAGCGCTGGAAATCGAACGGGAGGCCGTGGGGCTGTCGCTCTACTCCACCCTCGCTGAGGCGCATGGCCGCTTCGGGGTGGCCCGCCTGGAAGCACAGCGGCTGGGTGAGGACGTGCTTCCACGTCTGGCCAAGGCCGAAGCAGCGGCCGCCACCGCGTACCGCGCAGGCGCCGCCAGTTATCTGGAGTGGTCGAGCCTGCAGGCGGAGCGCGCCGCCGCACGGCAGCAACAGCTGGCAGCTGCGCTGGAAGCCCAGCGCGCCCTGATCGAGATCCAGCGGCTGACCGGCCAGGCATTCGTCGCCGGCCCGGGCCCGCAAGACAACCAAGGAGCAACCCCATGAAGCCTGTCCACCTGATCCCGGCATTGGCGCTGGCCTTGAGCCTGGCGGCTTGCAGTGGTGAGCCGGATCAGCCTAGCCAGCCGGCAAACGACGCCCATGCTGACGAGGCCGCCGACCACGGCACCGAGGCCGACGAACACGGTCATGAAGCGGGTGAAATCGCCAGCACGGTCATCCCTGCCGAAATTGCCGAAAAGTCCGGTATCCAGACGCGGCCCGTCGGCCCCGGCGTGATCGCCGACGAGCATGAGGTACAAGGCCTGCTGACCCCGGTAGAGGGCCGTGTTGCGCAGGTCACCGCCCGCTTCCCAGGCCCGATCCGCTCACTGCGCGCCAATGTCGGAGACCAGGTTCGCGCCGGCCAGATGCTGGCGACGATCGAGAGCAACCTGAGTCTGAGCACCTACAGCGTCGCCGCGCCGATCTCTGGCGTGGTCGTCGAGCGCAGTGCCTCGGTCGGCGGCTTGGCCGGCGAGGGCGCGCCGCTGTTCGAGATCGCCGATCTCTCGCAGCTCTGGGTCGACCTCCACATCTTTGGCGCCGACGCCCAGCACATCCAGCCCGGCGTGCCGGTGGCGGTCACCCGCATGAGCGATGGCGAGACGGTCCGAACCACGCTCGAACGCGTGCTGCCGGGCATGGCCACCGCCAGCCAGAGCACGGTGGCCCGCGCAACGATCGACAACGCCGACAACCAATGGCGGCCGGGAACGGCGGTCAAGGCGCGGATCACGGTCGCGCAGGAGCCGGTGGACCTGATGGTGCCGCTGACCGCGCTGCAGTCGATGGATGGCCAGGAGGCCGTGTTCGTACGTGAGGGCGAGACGTACCTGACCCGACACGTCGAACTCGGTGCCCGCGATGCCACGCAGGTGCAGATCCTCTCGGGCCTGAGCGAAGGCGAGGAGGTGGTCGTCGCGGAGAGCTACTTGATCAAGGCGGACATCGGCAAGGAGGGCGCGGCGCATGACCACTGACGCCGTAGCCCTCCAGCCGGGCCTGCTGGAGCGAATCGTCCGGTTCTCGATCCGACATCGCTGGATGATGCTGGTGCTGACCCTCGGGCTGATCGGCGTGGGCATCTGGAGCTTCACCCGGCTCCCGATCGATGCAACGCCCGACATCACGAACGTCCAGGTACAGATCAACACCGAGGCGTCCGGCTACTCGCCACTGGAGTCCGAGCAGCGGGTTACCTACCCGATCGAGACGGCACTCGCCGGCCTGCCGCGCCTTGACTACACGCGATCTCTGTCCCGATACGGCTTGTCGCAGGTCACAGTGGTGTTCGAGGACGGCACCGACCTGTACTTCGCCCGGCAGCAGGTGGCCGAACGCCTGCAGCAGATCCGCTCGCAGATCCCAGAAGGACTGGAGCCCGAAATGGGGCCGATCTCGACCGGGTTGGGCGAGATCTTCCTGTACACCGTCGACGCGGCGCCCGGGGCGGCCAAGCCGGACGGCACGCCGTGGACCGCCACCGACCTCCGCACCCTGCAGGACTGGGTCATCCGGCCGCAGATGCGCAACACACCGGGGGTGACCGAGGTCAACACGATCGGCGGCTTCGAGCGGCAGATCCACATCACGCCGGACCCGTCCAAGCTGGTTGCACTCGGCTTCACGCTGCAGGACATCGTCGACGCGGTGGCGGCCAACAACCAGAACATGGGCGCCGGTTACATTGAGCGCAACGGCCAGCAGTACCTGGTGCGCGTGCCCGGCCAGGTCGGCGGGATCGACGAGATCCGGAACATCGTGCTGGACCGACGCGACGGCCTGCCGATCCGGGTTGCCGACCTGGCACAGGTGGGTGAAGGCCCGGAGCTTCGTACCGGCGCGGCCACCCAGAACGGCGAAGAAGTCGTGCTGGGCACAGTGTCGATGCTGGTGGGCTCCAACAGCCGCACCGTCGCGCAGGCCGCGGCGGCGAAGCTGCAGGATGCGAACGCAAGTTTGCCGGAAGGCGTCACCGCGACGGCGGTCTACGACCGCACCGGGCTGGTCGAACGCACGATGCAGACCATCTCGAAGAACCTGATCGAGGGTGCCTTGCTGGTGATCGTGGTCCTGTTCCTGCTGTTGGGGAACTTCCGCGCCGCGCTCATCACCGCAGCCGTCATCCCGCTGGCCATGCTGTTCACCATCACCGGGATGGTGCGTGGCGGCGTGTCGGGGAACCTGATGAGTCTCGGTGCGCTCGACTTCGGGCTGATCGTCGATGGCGCGGTCATCATCATCGAGAATGTTCTGCGGCGGTTTGGCGAGATGCAGCACCGACTTGGGCGGACGTTGACACGCGAGGAACGCAACGACCTGACGGCCACTGCCACGGTCGAAGTCATCCGGCCCAGCCTGTTCGGCATGTTCATCATCGCCGCGGTGTACCTGCCGATTTTCGCGCTGACCGGGATCGAGGGAAAGATGTTCCACCCGATGGCGATCACCGTGGTGCTGGCCCTCACCGGTGCAATGGTCCTGTCGCTGACCTTCGTTCCCGCGTCCATCGCGATCTTCATGGGTAACCGCGTCGAGGAGAAGGAGAACAGACTGGTCCAATGGACGCGGCGGCGCTATGAGCCGTTGCTTGCGTGGTCGCTTCGCCGGCAAAACTGGGTCCTTGGCGGGGCACTGATGCTGGTCGTCGTGTCCCTGCTACTCGCCACACGCCTGGGCAGCGAGTTCATTCCCAGCTTGGACGAGGGCGACCTCGCCATGCAGGCGATCCGCATTCCCGGAACGGGCCTGGAGCAGTCGGTGAAGATGCAACTGGCCGTGGAAGAACGCCTGATGCAGGTTCCGGAAGTCGAGCGTGTCTTCAGCAGGATTGGCACGGCGGAGGTGGCCACCGACCCGATGCCACCCAACGTGGCGGACACCTACCTGATGGTGAAACCACGCGGGCAATGGCCCGATCCACGCAAGCGCAGGGATGTGCTGATCGACGAAATCGAAGCGGCAGTGGCGACGCTTCCCGGCAACAACTACGAGTACTCGCAACCGATCGAGATGCGGACCAACGAGCTGATCTCCGGCGTGCGTGCGGATGTGGCGGTCAAGGTGTTCGGTGACGACCTGGACACGCTGGTCGAGGTGGCCGAACAGGTCGAGGCGGCTGCCAGGCAGGTCGAGGGCGCGGTCGACGTCAACACCGAACAGGCAACCGGCTTGCCACTGCTGACGATCGTCCCGGACCGCGC
>DAOMOU010000175.1:0-4543 GCA_035444525.1 Gammaproteobacteria bacterium
GCCAGCCCTTCATTATGCACCAGGGGAATCTCGTGGACTTTCGCCTTTCCGAGCGGGTCGCCCGCATCAAGCCTTCGCCCACCATGGCCGTCACTGCCAAGGCCGCCGCGCTCAAGCGCGCCGGGCGCGACGTCATCGGCCTCGGCGCCGGCGAGCCGGATTTCGACACGCCCGAGCACGTCAAGGCGGCGGCGATCGAGGCGATTCGCGCCGGACGGACCAAGTACACCGCGGTCGAGGGCATCCTCGAACTGCGCGAGGCCATCTGCGAGAAGTTCCGCCGCGACAACCAGATCGAGTACCAGCCCGACCAGGTGCTGGTCTCCTGCGGTGCCAAGCAAAGCATCTACAACCTCGCCGCCGCACTGCTCGGCCCCGGCGACGAGGTCATCATCCCGGCGCCGTACTGGGTCTCCTATCCCGACATCGTGCTGCTCGCCGACGCCACGCCGGTGATCGTCTCCGCCGGCGCAGACCAGAACTTCAAGATCACGCCAGCGCAGCTCGAGGCGGCGATCACGCCGCGCACCCGCCTGCTGATCATCAACAGTCCGAGCAACCCGACCGGCGTCGCCTACAGCCGCGCCGAACTGGAAGGGCTCGCCGAGGTACTGCGGGCACATCCGCAGGTCATCACCGCCACGGACGACATCTACGAGCACATTTTCTGGGGAGCGGAGCCGTTCTGCAGCCTGCTGACCGCGGCCCCGGACCTGCACGAGCGCGTGGTGACCATCAACGGCGTGTCCAAGGTCTACGCCATGACCGGCTGGCGCATCGGCTACGCCGCCGGACCACGCAAGCTGATCGGCGCGATGGCGAAGATCCAGGGCCAGAGCACCTCCAACCCGGCCTCGGTCGCCCAGTATGCGTCCCTGGCTGCGTTGAACGGCGACCAGTCCTGCATCGCCGAGATGAACGCCGCGTTCCGCGCCCGCCACGACTGGCTGCTGGAGGCGCTCAACGCCCTGCCCGGCTTCGAGTGCCTGCCTGCTGACGGGGCCTTCTACGCCTTCCCGGACGTCCGTGGCGCCATTTCGGCTGCCGACACCGTCGACGACGACACGGGATTTGCCGAACTCCTGCTCGACAAGGCCGGCGTGGCGGTCGTGCCGGGCACGGCGTTTGGCGCGCCGGGCCACCTCCGTCTGTCCTACGCCTGCTCGCTGGACACCTTGCGAGCAGCTGTCGACAGGATCGCCGCGGCGCTTTCTTGACACCATCATCCGCCTTGCCGGAAAATTACCTGCTTGGGCGGCGCTGATCCGCCACTGATTTTTCCCCGGTAGCTCAGTTGGTAGAGCGACGGACTGTTAATCCGTTGGTCGCTGGTTCGAGTCCGGCCCGGGGAGCCAGGCACCGAGAAGGGCTGCGCCGAATGCGCAGCCCTTTTCTTTTGCGCAGGGGACGCATTTCCCGGCTCATCGGCTAGGATGTAGGCCGCCCCGCACTGTGCGGACACGGGCGAGGAGCTGCCGAATGGCTGAAGAGGCGCATGCCGAACGCGAAGCTGGCCAGGCGAACGCCGGCGGCGCCGAACTCGCGCGACTGCGCGACCGCACGGACGAGATCGAACTGATCATCTCCGGCCTGACCACTTTCGCGCTGTTCACGCTCCCGGGCTGGCTGTTCGAGCGCATCGCCGAGCACTACACGCACCTGTCGGTGACCTGGCTCATCGGCGGCACGATGATGCTCGTCGTGCTCACCGGTTTGTGCTACGGCCTGGGCACCTGCTTCCTGGTCCACCTGCTGGCGCGCGCCTACTGGGTGGGACTGATCGGGCTGCGCACGGCCTTTCCCCGCGGCATCGACTGGCAGCGTACGCCGGGCATCGGGCCGGTCACCCGGCAGCGTTATCGCGAGCGCCTGCCGGACCTGCAGACGGCGATCGAGCGCTCCGACCGGCTGGCTTCCTCGCTGTTCGCGGTGATCAGCGTCATCGCGCTCGGCATCTTCTGGATCGGTGCGCTGGTGGCGGTGACCGGCACCGTCGGTGGACTGGTGGGCGCCCGCTTCGGCGCGACCAACGTCGGCATCGAGATCGCCTTCTTCACCCTGATCGGGCTGGCAGCGGGCACCCCGGTGCTGCTGTGGCTGCTGGACGCCGGGCTTGCGGCCCGCTGGCCGCGGCTGCAGCAGGCCGAGTGGTTCCGCACACTGCTCGGCGGTCTGGCCAGGGTCAACGGCTGGCTGGTGCCGCAGCGACTCGTACTGCCCGTGCAGCTCACCCTGCAAAGCAACACGCGTCCGATCCTGTTCATCATGCTGTTTACGCTCGCGATCATCTCGATCGTCATGATCGGCCAGCTGAGTTACGGGCGTGCGACCCGCTTTACGCTCTCGAACGAGTTCCACTACCTCGACGATGCACAGCTTGGCGGCGTCGCCTTCCGCAGCAGCTATTACGAGGATATGCGCGACGGCCGGGACCGGCTGCGTGCCTGGCCCACCATTCCGTCCTTCGAGCAGCGCGGCAGCGCCATCCGGCTGTTCCTGCCCTATCGCCCGCTGCGCGACAACCTGGTGCTGGAGCGGCTCTGCCCCGGCGAGGACGCCGCGCTGGGCGCCGGCTGCCTGCGGCGGTTGTGGTCCGTGTCGCTGAACGGCGTGGCGATTGACCTCGGCGGCTTCCTGGCGGGGGAGCGTCTCGATCTGGGAATGCGGGGCCTGGTGGGCGCCGTCCCGCTCGAGCACCTCGCACCCGGCATCCAGGTGCTGACCGTGGTCTGGAACCCGGATGCCGACGAACACGACGCCCCGCTGGACGATCGCTATTCAGCGGCGCGACTCGGCTACGAAATTCCCTTCCTGTTCGCGCCTGACTACGAGCGAGAGCTCGAATCACCGGGCGCGCGCCGCCAGCCTGAAGGCGACCCGGGCCAATAACGCCGCACGCGTGTCCGGGAGTCTTTGTACGCCGCCACGTCGCGTGTCAGGCCGGTTCGTCCTCGGTCCGGGTCCTGGGGCCGTGTTCATGGCCGTGGTGGTGTTCATGGCCGTGCTCGTGCTTGCCGTGCCCGGCCGCCCGACAGCGCTCGCAATCCACCCAGGCCGACTCGCCCTCGATGTAGTGCTCTTTCTTCCAGATCGGCAGCCGCTGCTTGAGCTCGTCGATGACATAGCGGCAGGCCTTGAAGGCCTCGTCGCGATGCGGCGCAGCGGCGCCGACCCAGACGGCCAGGTCGCCCACGGCCAGGTCGCCGACGCGGTGCACGCAGGCCAGCCTCACCGGCCCGTAGCGCTCTTCCGCTTCGGCCAGGATCTTCAGGCCCTCGGCCCTGGCGAGATCGGCATAGGCCTCGTAGTGCAGGCCGGATACCGCGCGGCCCTGGTGATGGTTGCGCACCCACCCCTCGAAGGAGGTGTAGCCGCCGCATCCCGGCTCCATCAGGCCGCGGCGCAGCGCCTCGACGTCCACCTGGTCGCTGGTGATCTCGAACATCGTGGTTCAGCCTCCCGATACCGGCGGGATGAATACGACCCGGTCGCCGTCCGCCAGCGGCGCATCCCAGGTCGAGAAAGCGTCGTTGACGGCCACCCGCAAATGGCGGCGCTCGGTCGCAAAATCGTGACGCGCATCCAGCTCGGTCCACAGCTGCGCCGGCGTCGTGGCGGTCGTGCTGATCGTCTCGTCGTCACAGCCGGCGCGTTCGCGCAGCCAGGCGAAATAGCTGACCTGGAGTTGTCTGCTCATGCCGCCCGCCAGTCGCCGCTCTTGCCGCCGGTCTTCTCCAGCAGCTTCGTTTCGCGGATCACCAGGCCCTTGGATAACGATTTGCACATGTCGTAGACGGTAAGCGCGGCCACGCTCGCACCCGTCAAGGCCTCCATTTCAACGCCGGTCTGGCCGTGCAGGCTGACACGGCAATCGATCACCGCCTCGTTTCCCTCCATGGCGATCTGGATGTCGCAATCCTCGATGCCCAGCGGATGGCAAAAGGGAATCAACTCATGGGTGCGCTTGGCCGCCAGCACCCCCGCCACGATGGCGGTATGGAAGACCGGTCCCTTGGCTGTCGAATACTCGTTCTCGGCGAAGTGCCGCGCGGCCTCCGGCGGGAACGCCACCGCAACGCGCGCATGCGCCGTGCGCCGGGTGACCGCCTTGCCGCCGACATCGACCATGCGAGGCCGGCCGCGTTCATCGAGGTGGGTGAGCTTGTTCCGTGTCATGCCGGCTATCCGCCGATGTAGTACATCTCGATCTTCTCGGTGCGGACTTCGCGCCCGCCCTCCGCCCGCTGCTCGCTGTAGCGGTCGGCACGACTGGTCCAGACGCGATCGATCATGCGGCCGAGTTCGACGTCCTCGATGCCCGCCCGCATGGGACCGCGCAGGTCCGTACCACGGGCCGCGAACAGGCACGTGTACAAGCTGCCGTCCGACGACAATCGCGCACGGGTGCAGTCGCCGCAGAACGGCTGGGTCACCGAGCTGATGAAGCCGACCTCGCCCGCGCCGTCCTCAAACTCCCAGCGCTCGGCGACCTCGCCGCGGTAGCCCGCCTCGATCGGCCGGATCGCCCAGCGTTGCCTGATGC
>DAOMOU010000176.1:0-4525 GCA_035444525.1 Gammaproteobacteria bacterium
AAGTACGTCGACTCGCTGATCACCATCCCCAACCAGAAGCTGCTGACGGTGCTCGGCAAGCAGACCACGCTGCTGGACGCCTTCAAGTCGGCCAACCAGGTGCTGCAGGGCGCGGTGCAGGGCATCGCCGAGCTGATCACCCGGCCCGGCCTGATCAACGTCGACTTCGCCGACGTCCGCACGGTGATGGCCGAGATGGGCATGGCGATGATGGGCACCGGCCGCGGCACCGGCGAGGACCGGGCGCGCGAGGCGGCCGAGGCGGCCATCTCCAGTCCGCTGCTGGAGGACATCAACCTCGAGGGCGCCAAGGGCATCCTGGTCAACGTCACTGCCGGTCTCGACCTGGCGATCGGCGAGTTCGACGAGGTCGGCAACGTCGTCAAGGAGCGCGCCCACGAGGACGCCACGGTAGTGGTCGGCACGGTCATCGACCCGGCCATGGAAGGCGAGGTGCGGGTCACGGTGGTGGCCACCGGTCTCGGCGGGGTGCTGCGCCAGCGCGAGCCGGACCTGCGGGTGGCCTCCAGCAACACCCGCCAGAGCCGGGTGCGCCGCAGCGCCGGCATCGGGCCGGTCAACTACAGCGACCTGGAGTCGCCGCCGGTGGTACGCCGCCGCGCCGACGAACCGGAGGACATGGTCGAGGCGCCGAAGCGCGCGGTCGGCCAGAGCTTCGAGTACCGCTCCGATTCCGAGCTGCTCGACATTCCGGCCTTCCTGCGTCGCCAGGCCGACTGAGCGCCGGGCCTTGCGCCCGGCGAGCGCTTCCGGGGGAGCCCCGCTCTCCTTCCCCCGGAGGCGCTCGCCCGGGCGCCGGGATGACGATTATGTTACCCTGCGCAGTTAGTTTGTCCGCGCGGCGCGGGCAGCATGGAGCCAGTCGATGCTGAGACAGCGGACCTTGAAGAACACCATCCGGGCGACCGGCGTGGGCCTGCACACCGGCGAGAAAGTGCTCATGACGCTGGGCCCGGCCCCCGTCAACACCGGCATCGTGTTCCGGCGCACCGACCTCGATCCGACGGTAGAGATCCGCGCCGACGGCATGCACGTGGGCGAGACCACGCTCGGCACCACCCTGGTCCGCGACGGCGTGCGCGTCGCCACGGTCGAGCACCTGATGTCGGCCCTGGCGGGGCTCGGCATCGACAACGCCATCGTCGAGCTGTCGGCGCAGGAAGTGCCGATCATGGACGGCAGCGCCGGCCCCTTCGTGTTCCTGATCCAGTCGGCCGGCATCGCCGAGCAGGGCGCCGCCAAGCGCTTCATCCGTGTGCGCCGCCCGGTCGAGGTGCGCGACGGCGACAAGTGGGCGCGCTTCGCCCCCTACGACGGCTTCAAGATCGATTTCGAGATCGAGTTCGACCACCCCGTGTTCAAGCGCCACTCGCAGCGCGCGGCCATGGATTTCGCCACCACCTCCTTCCTGCGGGAAGTCAGTCGGGCGCGAACCTTCGGCTTCATGCGCGACATGGAATTCCTGCGCGCCATGAACCTGGGGCGCGGCGGCAGCCTGGACAACGCCATCGTGCTCGACGACTACCGCATCCTCAACGACGACGGGCTGCGTTACGAGAACGAATTCGTCCGCCACAAGATTCTCGACGCAATCGGCGACCTGTACCTGATCGGCCACAGCATCATCGGCGAATTCAGCGGCTTCAAGTCCGGCCACGGGCTGAACAACCAGCTGCTGCGCGCGCTGGTGCGCAACGAGTCGGCCTGGGAAGAGGTCACCTACGAGGACGAGCGCGACGCGCCGTTCAACTTCGCGGTGGCTGCGGCCTGACTGTGCAGTTCGACCGCGCCAGCGAGGCGCGACGGGCCCGCTTCACTTAGAAATCTTTATGCGCTCAGCGGGCCCATCACGCCCCGCTGGCGCTACGGCGTTGCATAGGGGCAGGCTCGGGTAGGTCGGGCTGGGGTAGGTCAGGCGGGGAGGGGCCGGCCGTCCTGCTCGTAAAGAGCGATCGCCTCTTCGACGATCTGGCCGAGTTCCTCGCGGACGGCGCTCTCGTCACTACCGTGGCACCCGCCGAACACCAGGCCGGGCGCGGTCCCGACGTAGCACTGGTCCTCGTCGGACCACTTCACGATCTTGATGTATCGGTCGCTCGATCTCATTTCACCAGCTCCGCAAGGGCGCCCCGGGACCAGGCCTCCGGCCATCCGCGCCGCAGCGGCGGAGGGGTGTCATGGGCCCGCGGAGCGCATAAAGATTTCTAAGCGAGGCGGGCCCATGGCGCCTCTCCGCCGCGGTGGACCAACAAAAGCCAGAGGCCTAGTTCCCCGGCCGCACCTTGACCCGCACCCGGGTCACGGCCCCGTCAAAGCGCGGCCCGAGGCGCGCCAGCAGTTCCGGGGCATGGAAGCGGATCCGGCTGGCCCAGGCCGCGCTGTCCGCCAGGATCACCACGGTGTCCTCCCGCTTGACGGCCCCGGTGACGTGCGCGCCGAGGCCCTCGGGCAGGAGCGCGCGCACCCTGGCGTCGAGTTCGCCGGCCTCGCGGGCGCGCTCGACCAGCTGGGCCAGGTCCCGGCCGGCCAGCAAGTCCTTGAGCAGCTTGGGTTCCCTGCCGTTTATGTGAATTCCCTCACTTGAGCGAGGAGGGATTTTGCTGCATAGTCGACAAGCTTGTAAAAGGCCAGGGCGTCGCGAGGCGCCGTCGCAAAGCCACCGGTCTGAGATTCCCGTGCCCCCGCGGGGCCGGACTTACGACAGCGGAGCTGCCGAGCAGTATGGAATCAGTATCCAGAAACCGCCGTGCCGGGAACCTTCCGGCGCGATGCCCCAGCGAAGCGGAGGTCCGTTGAACCTCCTCGTCTTCACGACGCGTGGCGGCAGGACGCGGCAGATTCCGCTCAGCCGTCGGCTCGTCGTTGCGGGTGCCCTGTGTGCGTTCGTGCTGGCCTTCGGCGCCGGCCTGCTCGCCGGCCGCATGTCCCTGCCGTCCTCCGAGCCGGAGTTGTTCGCGGAACTGCGCGACGCCTTGGAGGCCCAGCGGGCAGAGGTGGAGGCCGTGCGCGAGCAGTCCGACCGCAACGTCGACGCGCTGGCCATCCGGCTCGGCCAGCTGTCGGCCCACATCGTGCGCCTCGACGCCCTCGGTCAGCGGCTGGTCAACATGGCCGGCCTCGAGGACGGCGAGTTCAATTTCGGGTCCACGCCGCCGCAGGGCGGCCCGGACACGCTGGAGGGCAGCGCATCGCTGCAGTCCGGCGAGATCGCCATGCTGCTCAACGAGCTCGAGGGCCAGATCGAGGACCGCTCGCGCCAGTTGGACATCCTCGAGGCGCTGCTCGGCAACCGCCGGCTCAGCGAGGAGGTGCGCCTCGAGGGCCGGCCGATCCGCAGCGGCTGGATGTCCTCCGGCTTCGGCTACCGGGCGGACCCATTCACCGGCAAGCGCTCCTTCCACGGCGGTCTGGACTTCGTCAGCCCAAAGGGCAGCGATGTGCTGGCGATCGCCGCTGGCGTGGTCACTTTCTCCGGCAAGCGCGCCAATTACGGCAACCTGATCGAGATCGATCACGGCAACGGCCTGGTGACCCGCTACGGCCACAACAAGGAAAACCTGGTCGAGGTCGGCGATGCCGTCAAGAAGGGCGAGATCATCGCGCTGGTCGGCTCGACCGGGCGTTCGACCGCCCCGCACGTGCATCTCGAGGTCATCGAGAACGGCCGGCTGGTCAATCCGCGCCAGTACGTCAGGTAAGGCGCGGGAAACCGCCGGTTTCCCCGCCCGCCGCCAGCCCGTAAAATAGGCGGTCTTTGGGCGCCGCCCTGCGGCGTCGCCAGCCACAGGTTTTTTCCGCGGGCGCCCGGCTCATGCGGGCCCGCCCCGAGGTATCCAAGCAGTGCGCAATCTGTTCGCAGGAATTTTCGGCAGCCGCAACCAGCGGCTGCTCAAGGGTTACAGCAAGAACGTCAAGCAGATCAATGCCCTGGAGGAAACCGTCGGGGCGCTCGACGCCGCCGCCCTGCAGGCCCGCACGGCCGCGCTCAAGGCCGAGGTCCAGGCCGGCAAGACCCTCGCCCAGGTCCTCCCCGAGGCCTTCGCGCTGGCCCGCGAGGCCGCCAGGCGGACCCTCGGCATGCGGCATTTCGACGTGCAGCTGATCGGCGGCATGGCGCTGCACGAAGGCAAGATCTCGGAAATGCGCACCGGCGAGGGCAAGACCCTGGTCGCCACGCTGCCGGCCTATCTCAACGCGCTGTCGGGTAAGGGCGTCCACATCGTCACGGTCAACGAGTATCTCGCGCAGCGCGACGCCGACTGGATGCGGCCGGTGTACGAGGCGCTCGGCCTGACGGTCGGTGTCATCAGGTCCGGCCAGGAGGCCGCCGACAAGCGCGCCGCCTACCACGCCGACATCACCTACGGCACCAACAACGAGTTCGGCTTCGATTACCTGCGCGACAACCTCGCCTTCAGCCTCGAGCAGCGCGCCCAGCGTGGCCTGAATTTCGCCATCGTCGACGAGGTCGACTCGATCCTGATCGACGAGGCGCGCACGCCGC
>DAOMOU010000177.1:0-4523 GCA_035444525.1 Gammaproteobacteria bacterium
TTTCCTGCAGCGCGCGCAGGCTCGGTTCGGCCGAGCGCGGCGGCATGTCGCGGCCATCGAGGAAGGCGTGCACGGCGACCTTCGCCACGCCGCGCTGCTTCGCCAACTCGAGCATCGCGAACACGTGCGCCTCGTGGCTGTGCACGCCGCCGGGTGAGAGCAGGCCCATCACGTGCAGGGTGCCGTCATTCGCCAGCACCGCGTCGCAAGCCGCGTTCAGTTCGGCGTTGGCGAAAAAGCTGCCGTCCTCGATCGCCGCGTCGATGCGGGTCAGGTCCTGGTAGACGATGCGGCCGGCGCCGATGTTCATGTGCCCGACCTCGGAATTGCCCATCTGCCCGTCCGGCAGGCCGACGAAGCGGCCTTCGGTGTGGATCAGGGTGGTCGGGTGGTCGGCCAGCAGGCGGCGCCAGACGGGCACGTTGCCCAGTGCGATCGCGTTGTCGCGCGGGTCATCGCGATGGCCCCAGCCGTCGAGGATCAGCAGGACGACGGGCTTCGGACGGGCGGAGGACGCGGCGGGGGCTGCAGGCACGGACGGGAGTCCCGGTGACTTTCGACCGGTGCGATTGTAGCCAAGCCGGTGCAAGCTGTTGATCACGCAGTTGCGCGGCGCGGCTCGTTGTTCCGGCCCGCGCCGCCGCGCCATCGGGAGATCCGGACATGAAGCACCACCCCCTCGCCCTGCTGCTCGCCGCCGCCGCGCTGCTGTCGACCGCGCCGGCGCTGGCGCAGGAGAGCATCAGCAAGGTCAACGGCAGCGTCGTCGCGGAGGCCGGCAAGGCCTACGGCGACGTCGAGACCGTCAACGGCAGCATCAGCATCGAGTCCGGCGCGACCGTCGAGGACGCCGAGACCGTCAACGGCAGCATCCGCGCCGGCGACGGCATCACCGCCGACAGCCTGGCGACGGTCAACGGCGGCATCCGCATCGGCGAGCGCGCCAGCGTTCGCGGCGGCATCGAGACCGTCAACGGCGGCATCTTCATCGATCGCGGCGGCAGCGTCGGCGGCAGCATCGAAACGGTCAACGGCGCGATCGGCCTGGTCGACGTCGACCTCGCCGGCGGCATCGAAACCGTCAACGGCGACATCACCGTCGGCGTCGGCTCGCACGTCATCGGCGGCATCACCGTCACCAAGCCCGGCTCGAACTGGTTCCCGGTGCAGATCAACAAGCGCAAGCCGCGGATCATCGTCGGCCCCGGCGCGGTGGTCGAGGGCGCGCTGAAGTTCGAGCGCGAGGTCACCCTGTACGTGCACGAGACCGCGCGCACCGGCCCGATCACCGGCGCGACGGCGACGCCCTACAGCACGCCGCGGGCGCCGCGGGATTGAGCAAAAAACAGGGGTCAGAGTACTGTTTCCGCAAGTGGAAACAGTACTCTGACCCCTGTTTTTGCCTCCCGGCGTAGAATTGGCGGTTCCTGTTGTCCTGGAGCCACCGAATGCGTTCTCCCCTGTTCCTCGCCTGCGCCGCCAGCCTGCTGCTGGTCGCCTGCAGCCGCGAGCCGGCGCCGCCGGCCGCCGACGCGACGCCAGCGCCCGCCGACCATGCCTTCAAGCCTGCGATCGACGCCGACGATTTCCGCACCATGGTCACCACCCTGTCCTCGGACGAGTTCGAGGGCCGCGCCCCGGGTTCGGACGGCGAGGAGAAGACCGTCGAGTACATCAAGGCGCAGTACGAGCGCATCGGCCTGCAGCCAGGCGGCGACAACAACAGCTTCTTCCAGACCGTGCCGATGGTCGAGACCACCGCCGACGAATCCACGGCGCTCCACCTCGACAGCAACGGCCAGGCGCGCGATCTGACGTTCGGCAGCGACATGGTGATCGGCACCCGCACCGGCGAGTCCGAGGTGAAGGTCACGGACAGCGAGCTGGTCTTCGTCGGCTACGGCGTCAACGCCCCCGAGCAGGACTGGAACGACTACGCCGGCCTCGACGTCAAGGGCAAGACCGTCGTCATCCTGGTCAACGATCCGGGCTTCCACGCGAAAGACGAGAGCCTGTTCGACGGCAACCGGATGACCTACTACGGCCGCTGGACCTACAAGTTCGAGGAAGCCGCGCGCCAGGGCGCCGCCGCCGCGCTGATCATCCACGACACCGAGGGCGCGTCCTACGGCTGGGACGTGGTCAAGAACTCCTGGTCCGGCCCGCAGTTCGACCTGCGCGCCAGCGACGACCCGGAACCGCGCCTTCCGGCGCAGGGCTGGATCACCGGCGAGGTCGCGACGCAGCTGTTCGCCGAGTCCGGCCTCGACCTGCAGGCGCAGTACGCCGCGGCCAACCAGCGCGGCTTCAAGGCGGTGCCGCTGAAGGCGAAGGTCTCGTTCGACCTCAAGAGCACGGTCAGCGAGAAAGCCTCGCAGAACGTGATCGGCTACCTGCCCGGCACCGAGGCGCCCGAAGAGACCGTGATCTACCTCGCGCACTGGGACCACCTCGGCAAGCACGAGGGCGAGGGCGACACGATCTACAACGGCGCGGTCGACAATGCCACCGGCGTGGCCGGCATCATCGAGATCGCCGAACAGTTCGCGGCCACGCCGCCGAAGCGCTCGGTAGTGTTCCTGGCGGTGACGCTGGAGGAATCCGGCCTGCTCGGCTCGAAGTTCTACGTTGCGCAGCCGTCGTTCCCGCTGGAGAAGACAGTGGGCGTGGTCAACCTCGACGCGATGAGCGTCGGCGGCCGCGCGCATGACGTGGTCGTCACCGGCAAGGGCAACTCCGAGCTGGAGGACCTGCTCAAGACCCACGCCGACGCGCAGCAGCGCGTGCTGGTGGAGGAAGGCAACCCCGCTGGCGGCTTCTACTTCCGCTCCGACCACTTCAACTTCGCCAAGGCCGGCGTGCCGGCGCTGTACGCCAAGGGCGGCAGCGACCTGCTCGACGGTGGCAAGGCCGCCGGCAAGGCCGCTGGCGACGAGTACGCCAAACGCTACCACCAGCCCAGCGACGAGATCCACGAGGGCTGGCGCTGGGACGGCATCGTCGAAGACCTGCAGCTGCTCTACGGCGTCGGCCGCAACCTCGCCGACGACGGCCAGTGGCCGAACTGGTACGAAGGCAACCCGTTCAAGGCCGCGCGCGACGCGCAGCGTGCAGGGCAGTAGCCCTCGCACGACGGGTGTGTGACGGAACGGCGCCGCAAGGCGCCGTTTTCCGTTGTGCCGCGGCCGGGCGGGCGCGCTACGCTGTCGCTTTCCCGCCCGGACCCACGCCATGACCCTTGCCACCGCCTACTGGTGCGTCCTGATCGCCGCCGTGCTGCCCTACGTGTGGGTTTACTTCGCCAAGGCCGGCGGACCGAACTACAACAACCGCCTGCCGCGCGCCTGGGTCGGGAAGCAGGCGGACAACTACAAGGTGCAGCGCGCCAACGCCGCCCACCTCAACGCCTTCGAGGCCTTCGCCCCGTTCGCGGCCGGCGTGGTGCTGGCGCAGCTGGCCGGCGTCGACCCGGCGCGTATCGCGATGCTGGCGATCGCCTTCGTCGTCTTCCGCATACTGCACGGCGTGCTCTACCTCGCCGACGTGCCGCTGATGCGCAGCCTGGCGTGGACGGCCGGGTTCGGCTGCGTGGTCGCGCTGCTGGTGATGGCGGCGCTCAACGCTGCCTGATACGCATTCGCGATCAAGGATCAGCGCAGGAGCAGGCCACGCCCGCGTCCCGTGGTGACCAGGACATCGTCGCCACCCGGTCGCGCCCATGGGGCGCTCCTACGCCATTCCATCCTTGACTGCAGGTTGGTATCAGCCAGCCACCAGCCGCACCCGCGCGAAGTTGCGCTTGCCCACCTGCAGCACGCCCTCGAAGCCGGGGGCGAAGCTGGTGTTCGGATCCTCGACCACGACGCCGTCGACTTTCACCGCGCGCTCCTTCAACTTGCGGTTCGCTTCCGAGTTCGACGGGGTGATGCCGGCGGCGGTGAGCAGGGCGGCGATGCGGATGCCGTCGGCGGGGATCGCCACCTCCTGCAGCGGCAGCACGCTGGTGTCGCCCTGCCCGGTCACGGCGGCGTGCCAGCCGGCGATCGCGGTGTCGGCCGCGGCGGCGTCGTGGAAGCGCGTGGCCAGTTCGCGCGCAAGGCGCAGCTTGACGTCGCGCGGGTTGAGGCCGGCGGCCACCTCGGCCTTGAGCGCCTTCGCCTCGTCGGCGGAAATGTCGAAACTCAGCAGCTCGATCCAGTCCCACATCAGGTCGTCGCCGATCTTCATCGTCTTGTTGACGATGTCGATTGCCGGCTCGTTGATGCCGATGTAATTGCCGAGCGACTTGCTCATCTTGTTGACGCCGTCCAGCCCGACCAGCAGCGGCATCGTCAGCACCACCTGCGGCTTCTGCCCGGCATTTTCCTGCAGGCCGCGGCCCATGAGCAGGTTGAACTTCTGGTCGGTGCCGCCGAGTTCGACGTCGGCCTCCAGCGCCACCGAGTCGTGGCCCTGGACCAGCGGATACAGGAACTCGTGGATCGCGATCGACTGCTGCGCCGCATGGCGCTTGGCGAAATCGT
>DAOMOU010000178.1:0-4488 GCA_035444525.1 Gammaproteobacteria bacterium
ACAACCGCGGCGCCAAGGTATTCGAGAGCATGGGCATCTACGCGCCCACGCTCGGCATCATCGGCGCGGTCCTGGGACTGATCGCGGTGATGGGCAACCTCGCCGACCCGAGCAAGCTGGGGCCCGGCATCGCGACGGCCTTCACGGCCACCATCTACGGCATCGCCAGCGCCAACATGTTTTTCCTGCCGGTCGCCAACAAGCTCAAGACGGCCGTGGCGGCGGCGACCACGTATCGCGAGATGCTCGTCGAAGGCATGGTCTCGATCGCCCAGGGCGAAAATCCGCGCAACATCGAAACCAAGCTGAACGGCTACGTGAGCGCCGGTTGATTCTATGGCGCGCCGTAAACACAAGGAGGACCACGTCAACCACGAGGCCTGGGCGATCCCCTACGGCGACCTCGTGACCCTGCTGCTGGCCTTCTTCGTGGTCATGTATGCCGTGTCGTCGGTGAACGAGGGCAAGTATCGGGCGCTGTCCGACTCGCTGGTGGCGGCGTTTCGGGGCGCGCCACGCACCATGGAGCCGCTGCAGGTGGGCGCCTTCCAGGTGCGCGCCGACCAGGAGCTCGAGACGGGCCTGCCCCGCACCATGGTGCCCTTCGAGGTGGATGCCCCCTTCAATCCCATCAAGGACACCAGTGAGCGCAGCCGCTACGGGGAAGCCGGGCTCGGCCCCGGCGACGGCTCGGGCATCGACCCCGACGACAGCGCCTACGTCCTGATCCAGCAACTGGAGGACGAGGTGTTGGCGGCCATGGCGCCGCTGGTCGACGCGGACATGATCAGCGTGCGGCGCGTCTCCTACTGGCTGGAAGTCGAGATCAACACTAATTTCCTGTTTGCCAGCGGCAGCGCCACGGTGGCATCCACGGCGGTGCCGGCGATCCAGCGGCTCGCCGCGCTGCTCAAGGACGCGGGCGTGCGCCTGCAGGTCGAGGGCCACACCGACTCGGTGCCGATCAGCACGGCGCAGTTCCCGTCCAACTGGGAATTGTCGGCCGGGCGTGCGGCGAGCGTCGTCCATCTCCTGTCGGGCTACGGCATCGATCCGGCGACCATGGCCGCCGTGGGCTATGGCGAGTTCCGGCCGGTCGCGGACAACGAGAGCCGCGAGGGACGCCGCAAGAACCGGCGCGTCGTGATCATCGTCATGTCCGGCAAGGCGCAGGAGCGCGAGCTTGCCAGGACGGGGCAGGAGGGGCAGGCGGCGGAGTCCAGCACGTGAACCCGTTCGGCCCGCTCAACCCGGTGGAACGGGTCTGGCCGCGTCGGCCGCCCGGTGAGCGCCGCGAGCGGCGCCAGGAGCCGCCCGGCCCGCCGGCGGGACCGGAGGATCGCGATCCGCCTGCGGATGAGCCACCATCTGAGCGACAATCCGGCGATGACAAGCCGCCGTCCCCCGGCCGCATCGTGGATGACTACGCATGAACGATCACCAGGTTTACGCCGCCGTCGCAATCCTCGTCGTCCTGGCCATGGCGCTGTGGCTCTCGTTGCGCGCCCTGCGCCGCGCGGATCGGCTGGAACGACGACAGGCGCTGCTCGAGGCTGAGCTGGCAGCGGCCCGGGAGGCGCTGGCACGCGCCGAGGCGGCCGCCGGTGAGATGTCCGCCACAAGCGAGCGCCGCCATGCGGAGGTCGATGCCCGGCTGGCGGGGATCGAGGAACAACAGGAACAGCTGCGGCTGCTCGGCGAGGGCGGCGCCGGGTACGGCCAGGCCATCCGGCTGGCGCGGCAGGGCGCCACCGCCGAGGACCTGGCCAGGGATTGCGGCCTGAACCGCGGTGAGGCGGAGCTGCTCGTCTCGCTGCACGGCCCCGCGGGCAAGGACCAGGCGTAGCCGCCGCGCCGCGCGCCACGACCCTGAGCACGAACCCATGATGAGCCTCCTGCAAAGCCGCTCCAGCAACAAGACCGGGAAGCGGGTCTCCATCGAACTGCAGAAGGCCGAACGGGCGCTCAAGGACAGCCGCCACCAGGAAGTGGAGCAGCTCTGCGCGGAAGTGATCGAGGAGCGCCCGGACACCGCCCAGGCCTACCAGATTCTCGCCGAGCTGCGGCTCCGGCAGCGCCGCTTCGACGAGGGCATGGCGTTCGTCGACAAAGCCAGGGAAATCGCCGCGCACAATCCGCGCACGCTCAACCTGTACGGACGCGTGCTCGACCACCGCGAGGACCTTGCCGGGGCCGAGGCGGCTTTCCGCCATGCGGTCGAAATCGACCCGGACTATGCCGATGCGCTGGCCAATCTCGGCAGCGTGCTGTTGCGCACCGGTCGCGCCGCCGAGGCAGAGCCGCTGTTCCGCCGGGCCATTCGCCAGGACCGTGAGCACGGCCTGGCGAACCTCTCGCTGGGCGCCATCCTCTACGAGCAGGGATGCCCGGAACTCGCGGTGCAGCACCTGCAGGCCGGCATCCAGCGGGAACTGACCAACCGTCCGGGCCAGTTCACGCTGGCCATTGCGCTGCATGAGCTGGGCCGCCTGGACGAGGCGATCACCGCCTATCGCCGGCTGGTGGCCGCCGGTGACCAGGATCCGCGCGTCTACAGCGGTCTCGCCGCGGCACTGGACGCGCTGGGCGACGTCGACATCGCGATGGCGGGCTACGAGACTGCGCTGGAACTGGCGCCGGACTTCGCTCCGGCCGCCGCCGGGCTGGCGGACATCATGACGCGCAAAGGTCGGGTGCACGAGGCTTTCGAGTTGCTGGCGCCGCTGGCGGACCGAGGCGATGCACCGCCCTGCCTGCACGTTTCCCGGGCGCGTGCCTTGCGTGCCAGCGGTCGGGACGACGAGGCGCTGCTGTTGCTGGCGGACCTGGCGAAGCGGCCCGGCAGCCAGGCCGAGCTCGCCCCGGCGCATTTCATGCTGGGTGACCTGCTGGACGCGCGCGGCGAGTTCGATCGGGCCTTCGCCCAGTACCGACGCGCCCGCCAGCTGCGTGGCGGGCGTTACCAGCCGGCGGCACACGAGGAGTTCGTGACCCGCCTGACCCGCTCCTTCACGCGCGAAACGATGAAGTCCTTGCCGCAGGGCTGCGCCTCGGACATCCCGGTGTTCATCATCGGCATGCCCTGCGCCGGCGGCGTGCTGCTGGAAACCATCATTGCGGCGCATCCGCGCGGGGCGACCGCCGGCGCGCTGCCGCACATCGACCTCGGGGCAGGCCGCCTGGGGCGCTACAACAATGCCGGACTCTCGTACCCCGAGTGCGCCGGCGTGCTGCGCGAACGCGAGCTGCGCGAGCTGTCGGCGGCCTTCATGTCACGGCTGTTCGTCGGTCATGAGCGCAAGAGGCGCATCGCCGATTCCATGTGGCTGAACTTCCTGCACGTGGGGCTGATCGAGATCATGTTCCCGCAGGCGCGGCTGATCCATTGCCGCAGGTCCCCGCTGGACATGGGGCTGGGCTGTTACTTCCGCGACTTCAACGAACCGGGAGACCCGTTCGCCGTTCGGCTGGAGGATGTCGGGCACTACTATGCGCAGCACCTGCGGCTGCTGGATCACTGGCGGGAACACACCTCGCTGCCGCTGCTGGAGGTCGACTTTGAAGCCCTGGTGAACGATCGCACGGGCGCGCGGCGGCGCGTGATCGAATTCCTTGGACTGCCCTGGGACCCCGCCTGCGAGACCGCCGAGGAGCGGTCGAGGTCGCCGGACGAGCGTGCTTCACCCGGCCTGCCGGCCAGGGAGACGACCGTCGGCTGGTCGCGGAACTACGAGCAGTACCTTGCCCCGTTGCGCGACGGCTTCGTCGCCGCCGGCTGCGCGGTCGACTGATCCGGGCAAGAACAAAGCGGCGACCCTGGGGCCGCCGCTTGGCCGGGCCGGAATCCAGCGGTTCAGGCTGCGGGAGCCTTCTTCCTGCTGGCAGCCTTCTTCTTCGCCGCGGGCTTTTTCCTGGTCGCGGCTTTCTTCCTGGTCGCCGGCTTCTTTTTCGCGGCGGCTTGCTTGCCGGTCGCCGGCCTCTTCTTCGTGGCGCGCTTCTTCGCCGGCGCCTTCTTCGCGGCGGCCTTGCGCTTCTTCCTGGTCACGCGCTTCTTGGCCGGCGCACCGGTGCGCTTCGCCCATTCCTTCTCCACGGCCGCGACGGCACGGTCGATACCGCTGACGCGACGGAAGTAGTCGTATGCGCGAGCGGCCTCGGTCTTCAGCCACTTCTGGTCCTTGCTGACCGCGTCCAGTTCCTTGCGTGCATCGGCGAGCATCCGCTCGATCCGCTTGGCCTGGTTCGCAGCCGCCCTGGAGCCCTCGTTGACGGCCTTCTGGGCCTGATCCTGAAGGCGCCTGGCCAGGTCGTTGACCCGCTCGGCGGTCTTGTTGGCGCGCGCGGTCAGCTTGTCCAGCTCGCGCCGCAGTCCCTCGTAGGTGCGCTGCGCGGCGTTGATCAACTCCTGCCGCGCGTCCTGGAACGCCTTTTCAATTTCGGAAAGCTGTCTGTCCATGGGATTACCTTTGCGTGGTGCATGGGCGCGCG
>DAOMOU010000179.1:0-4441 GCA_035444525.1 Gammaproteobacteria bacterium
CAAGCCACGAGGCCTTGACCTTGGCGGCATCGTCCACGCCCGCGGGCACGCGGTTGGTGATCAGGTCGAGCAGGAACTCGCCCTCGCCCGCCGGCGGGCCTTGAACTGGCACGGTCTTCAGCAGTTCGATGACCTCGGCGGTCTGCTGTGCGGTCAGCGGCAGCGGGGGGATGCCAAGCGCAGCGCGCTCGGCCACGTGGTGGCGATAGGCTTCCAACATGGGGGGACTCCAGAAGTGTTGCGGTGGATATGAAACGTGGATTCGATCAGGCGACCTTGGGAACGATGATCTTCAGGCCCTTGAAGTAGTCGCGGAAGAAGCCGTCGTCGCGGGTGATCAGCGCGTTGCACTGGAGCAGCGCATGGGCACCGACCAGGAAGTCCGGCACGGTGCGCGGCGCCTCCTTCCTGTGCGCCGATGATCTGCGTCGCTGGTTGAAGCGCCGCTGCATCTCGCCGGCGCGGATCGCGGCGCGACGGTCGATCGGCAGGTAGCGCAGGCCCATGTCCTCGACCACGTCCATGATGTCGGCGCCATGGCCCAGGCCGGCGGTGATTTCGCTCACCACCACGTCGCAGACCACCACCGGTCCCAGCATCAGCGCATCGCGCACGCAGCTTTCGGCCGCGTCGGCCCGCGTGTCCTCGCCGAGCAGGTCGATCAGCACGTTGGTATCGACGGCGATCATTCATCGCCCGCCTGTCCGGCGTCCGCAGGATCGCGCAGCACTTCGAAGGGCTCCAGCGGATCGCCCGGCGCACGCCCGCGCAGCTCGCGCATGATGTCGTCGGTGGTCACGCCGGGCGGCAGCTTGAAGCGGCCTCGGGCCCGGGAAATGGCGTCATCGACGTTCTTGCGCAGGATGATCCGGCCGCCTTCCAACTCGACCTTGAGCGTCGTGCCCTTGGTCAGCCCCAGGGCATCACGCACGGCCTTGGGCAGGGTGATCTGGCCGCGTTCGGCAACGGTGGCTTCCATCTCAAGGGCTCCCATGGGCGGAACGGTATGGATGAATTATACATACTTTCGACTTCATACCGGCGCCCGCATACTGCCCCCGTGCGCGGCCCCGCCTGTCTCGGGACCGCGACATGAACGGGCGTAGACTTGGCCCAGACCCGGAAGCCGCCAGCCACAGGAGCCCCACCATGGCCGATACCTTCTCCACCCGCGCGACCCTCGACGTCGGCGGCAAGACCTACACGTATTCCAGCCTGCCCAGGCTGGGTGAACGCTTCGAAATCAAGCGCTTGCCCTACTCAATGAAGATCCTGCTGGAGAACCTGCTCCGGCACGAGGACGGCGTGAGCGTGCTGCCGCACCACGTCGAGGCGGTGGCGAAGTGGAACCCCGCGGCCGAGCCCGACACCGAGATCGCCTTCATGCCCGCGCGCGTGGTGCTGCAGGACTTCACCGGCGTGCCCTGCGTGGTCGACCTGGCGGCGATGCGCGACGCGGTGGTCAAGCTCGGCGGCCAGCCGGAGCAGATCAACCCGCTGATCCCGTCCGAGCTGGTGATCGACCACTCGGTGCAGGTCGACGTGTTCGGACGCCCGGATGCGCTGGATCTCAACGGCAAGATCGAGTTCGAGCGCAACAAGGAGCGCTACGGCTTCCTGCGCTGGGGCCAGAAGGCCTTCGACAACTTCAAGGTGGTGCCGCCGAACACCGGCATCGTCCACCAGGTGAACCTGGAGCACCTGGCGCGCGTGGTGATGACCAATGAGCGCGACGGCGAAGCCTGGGCGTATCCGGACACCGTGTTCGGCACCGACTCGCACACCACGATGATCAACGGCATCGGCGTGCTCGGCTGGGGCGTGGGCGGGATCGAGGCGGAAGCCGCGATGCTCGGCCAGCCAAGCTCGATGCTGATCCCGCAGGTGGTCGGCTTCAAGCTGACCGGCAAACTGCCCGAGGGCGCGACCGCGACCGACCTGGTGCTCACCGTGACCCAGATGCTGCGTGCGCACGGCGTGGTCGGGAAGTTCGTCGAGTTCTTCGGCGACGGCCTGCAGCACCTGCCGCTGGCCGACCGCGCCACCATCGGCAACATGTCGCCCGAGTACGGCGCGACCTGCGGCATCTTCCCGGTCGATGCCGAGGCGATCCGCTACCTGCGCCTGTCCGGGCGCAGCGAGGAACAGATCGCGCTGGTCGAGGCCTATGCGAAGGCGCAGGGGCTGTGGCACGAGCCCGGCCAGGCCGAGGCCAGCTATTCCTCGGTGGTCGAACTCGACATGGCCACGGTCAAGCCCTCGCTGGCCGGCCCCAAGCGGCCGCAGGACCGGGTGCTGCTCGAGGACATGAAGGCCAACTTCCACACCAATGTCGAAGGCTTCGTCGCCAACCGCAAGGTCGGCTGCGCGGTGCACGAACTGGCCACCGAAGGCGGCGAGCAGCCGCAAGCCCAGCGCCTGGCGGCCAAGCCGAAGTCGAAGATCCGCATCGACGACGGCGAGCACCACCTCGGCGACGGTTCGGTGGTGATCGCCGCGATCACCTCCTGCACCAACACCTCCAACCCGGCGGTGATGCTGGGCGCCGGCCTGCTGGCGCGCAACGCGGTGGCGAAGGGACTGAAGGCCGCGCCCTGGGTCAAGACCTCGCTCGGCCCGGGCTCGCTGGTGGTCACCGACTACCTGAAGAAGGCCGGCGTGATGGACGACCTGGAGAAGCTCGGCTTCTACGTGGTCGGCTACGGCTGCACCACCTGCATCGGCAACTCCGGCCCGCTGCCCGAAGCGGTGTCGAAGGGCATCGCCGAGAACGACCTCGCGGTGGCCGCGGTGCTCTCGGGCAACCGCAACTTCGAGGGCCGCATCCACGCCGAAGTGAAGATGAACTACCTCGCCTCGCCGCCGCTGGTGGTGGCCTACGCCATCGCCGGCACGGTCGACATCGACCTGACGAACGAACCGCTGGGCACCGGCAGCGACGGCAAGGACGTCTACCTGCGCGACATCTGGCCGAGCAACAAGGAAATCGGCGACTTCATCGCGAAGACCATCGGCCCGGAGATGTTCAAGCAGAACTATGCCGACGTGTTCAAGGGCGATTCCCGCTGGAACACCATCGACTCGCCGGACGGTGAACTCTACGCCTGGGACGACGGTTCCACCTACATCAAGAACCCGCCCTACTTCGACGGCATGACCATGGATGTCGGCAGCATCGACGACATCCATGGTGCGCGGGTGATGGGCATCTTCGGCGACTCGATCACCACCGACCACATCTCGCCGGCGGGCAGCATCAAGAAGGACTCGCCGGCGGGCCGCTTCCTGATCTCGCGTGGCGTGCAGCAGGCCGACTTCAACAGCTACGGCTCGCGCCGCGGCAACGACGACGTGATGGTGCGCGGCACCTTCGCCAACATCCGCATCAAGAACCTGTTCTTCGGCGGCGAGGAAGGCGGCAACACCCTGTACTTCGGCAGCACCCCGCCGGAGAAGATGTCAATCTACGACGCGGCGCAGAAGTACAAGGCCGACGGTGTGCCGACGGTGGTGTTCGCCGGCAAGGAATACGGCACCGGCTCGTCACGCGACTGGGCGGCGAAGGGCACCAACCTGCTCGGCATCAAGGCGGTCGTCGCGGAAAGCTTCGAGCGCATCCACCGCTCCAACCTGGTCGGCATGGGCGTGCTGCCGCTGCAGTTCCGGGCTGGCGAGAACGCGCAGGCGCATGGACTGGACGGCACCGAGACCATCGACATCACCGGCCTCGATGATGGCGCCTCGAAAACCGCCACCGTGGTCGCCACGCGCACCGACGGCAGCCGCAAGCAGTTCCAGGCCGACGTGCTGCTGCTGACGCCGAAGGAAGTCGAGTACTTCAGGAACGGCGGGCTGCTGCATTACGTGCTGCGGCAGCTTGCAGCGCAGAAGGCGGCCTGAGACAGGTTCAAGCGAAGGACCTGCGGCCCTTCTTGTCGTCATCCCCGCGAAAGCGGGGATCCATCTTGACTTTGCCTCATTGGACCAGAGCCAAATGGATCCCCGCTTTCGCGGGGATGACGGCTTGTTCAGTCTCGTAGACAACATGGCTGCATGGCATGTCAGCCATGTTGTCCGTGCTTGCCTACAACACCGGCGCCCAGCGCGCGCTGGCAAGTTTCCAGTCGCCGTCGACCAGGCGCCAGCCGGTTTCCACGTCGTACATCCGCGCGCTATCGGGCAGTGCCCCGCCCGACCGGCCTACAGCACGGGCACCTGCCCCCCCCTGACTGGCCTCCTTCCAGTCCAGACCGCGTAACCCGACAAGACAGGGGCCGCGTTCCGCGGACCGACTCCGAGGGGAAAGCATGTTGACGACACTGCTCATGGAAGTCGTCCTCACGATCGGGTTGCAAGCGACGGGTGCAACACCGGTCGCCGGTAACGAACCGCTGCCCGCGGACGTCCGTACTGCCTTGGGCACGATCGCCAAGAACAGGAA
>DAOMOU010000180.1:0-4437 GCA_035444525.1 Gammaproteobacteria bacterium
ACACCGTCAAGGTGCAGAACTGGGACCGCACGATCACCACCATTCCGACCTGGCGGCTGATCAACGAAAGCTTCAAGAACTGGCGCGGCATGAGCGAGTCGGGCGGTCGGCGCATCAAGCGGGCGCTGTATCTCGACCAGACCTCGGTGCGTTTCCTGGACGAGGACGAAATCGCCGAGTTCCGCCGCTTCGCCCTGATCGATGAGTACCTCGAGCGCAAGCGGGTCGAGCTGGAGGAGTACAATCGTGCGCTGCTCGACGCCGGTCGTGACCCGGTGAACACGCGCCGTGTCACCAACCTGGGCACGTTCCGCGCCTACGTGGCCGCCTACCTCAGCAATCACCCGCGTGTGCACAAGGGCTTGACCCAGATGGTGCGCCAGCTGGCCCCCGGCCCGGAGGGCCTGCCCCTGGAGGTCTACTGTTTCACGGCCACCACGGCCTGGGTCGAATACGAGTCCATCCAGGCCGACATCTTCGACCACCTGTACGCCATCCTTCCCGAATTCGACCTGCGCGTGTTCCAGGCGCCTAGCGGCGCCGACCTGCGGGCCGGGCTGGCGCCGACCCGGTCTCTCATTGAGGCCTCGGGCTCGTCGCCGCGCAGCGCCGATAGCAATCCTCCAGGCTGAGCGAGTCGCGCCTCGACCGGGCTGCTTCGTCGCAACGGCGCTTGCAATCGGAATCGGCGGCCGGGGCGCGCATGCGTCCCGCGGGCGGCGCAGGCGCGGTGCGTTCCGCAGGGGGCGCCAGGGTGGCCGGCGGACGCGGCCCGTCCGGCGGCTGCACGATCACGCCTTGCCGTGCCGGTTGGGTCGGCCGCTGCGGCGCGGTCATCGGGCCGATCGGCGTGACGGCCGTCTTTGGCTTGCAGACGATGTGATACGGCACCCAGTCCGACACGGCGCTGCCTTGCGGCGATACCACCTCGAGGCGCACCGAGCCCTTGTGCTCGTTGCCCGCGGTCGCGCCGCCGGTGAAGCCGCCCTGGATCTGCGGGCCGCCCGAGGGCGCCTGCAGCTGGGCGAAACCGCCTGTGCCGCCGCCCGCCGGCTCGTCGGGCGGTTGCAGGCCGGGCAGCGGGAAGGGGAATTCGTGCTCGACGGACGGCGTCTTGTAGTCGACGTGCTGCATCGGATGCTGGATTACCGTGGCGTAGCCGCCGCTGACCCGGTTGCCCTCGGAGAAGCGGAAGCGGTAGCTCACGTCGCCGGCGCCGTCGTGAGCGGTGAAGCGACCGTGAAAGCGGATGTTCAGCGGGCAATCGACGTCGAGTGCAGAGATGCTGTCCAGCAGGATGAACGAGGCCGGCGGGTGGGTCGCCTTCAGCTCCACCTGGCTGACTTCCTTGAGCGGGCAGCCGATGTCGAGTGATTTCGAGAAAGAATAAGTGTGCCGCTGCCAAAACAATGAGGCGTCGCTCGGGCGGATCTCGGCCTCGACCAGCCGCGTGCCGGGCGCAACCGGCTCGGTGGTGATGCTTCGCGAGGCATGCACGAGGTTGGCGACTTCCGTGATCTTGTCCAACGGCTGGAAGCCGGTCCACGTCCCGCCGTCGATCCGGTAGCGTGCTTCCACGCCGAACGGCACGTCCGTGGTGGCCGAAGCGACGATCGAGATGGGCTTCGGGCAGCTGCTCCCGGGGTCCACCGCTGCGCCGAAATCGGTAGCCAGCCGCCGTTCCATGTCGAGTCGGAAGGCACCGCCGGTATCGGTGATGCCGACGATCTTCCAGCCGTGCTCGGCGTACAACATCTGCTGGAAGCCCGGCATCTGGCTGATCGCGTTCGCCACCTGGTTGCGAATGCTGCTGTGGTTGAGCTGCTGGGCAACCATCTGTTTCACCATCGGCGTCAGGCTGTCCTCGATCTTGCTCTTGAGATAGTTGCAGACGTTGCCGTCCACCCCGCAGAGCCAGTGCTCGACGTCGAGGTCGTACTCGAAGTCGATGTCGGTGTGATGGCTGATGTGGCCGTAGGACACGGAGCCGGCCCACTCGCGCGGCGTGAGGCTGACCCGGATTAGCGCATTGTGCAGGTACGCGCTGCCGGTGGCGGCGCATTCGCCCCATTGCCCCGCGATGCGGCGAATGCAGCGCGCGATCGCAGAGGGCCCGTAGCTCGTCCCGCCGAACTTCAGTTCGATGATGATCCGGCTGCCTTCGATCCGCGCGTCGACGGAGGTCGTGGGCATGTTGTTGATGTAGATCTTCCAGCGCCGCGTGTCGTTCGTGCCGGGGACGCTGTACACCCACTCGGGGATGCCCAGGTTCCACTGCTGACCACCGGGCAGCTTGATGTAGCTCTGGTTGTCGTGCCACGACATGTTGCCGCCGCTGCCCGACTTGGCGCCGTAATTGCGCAGTCGCACCGCCATTTCGGCCAGGGCCTCGTCGAAGGCCTCGACCAGCTGGTGCTTGGGGAGCTGGACGGCCGGTTCGCGCACCTCCACGTCGGCCGTGGCATGGCGGACCGGCAGGCATGCGAGCCCCAGCACCGGCAACATCGCAAGCCAGGGCACAGCGCGGAGAGGGATGATGTTCATACTGGCGCCTCCCCCGAAGGAACTGAAGACCTCCGAGATGAAAGTCGTCAGGTGGCCGGCCTGATGTTGCTGTTGAGCCGGAACAGGTTGCCGGGATCGTACTTGGCCTTGACCCTGGCGAGCCGCGCGTAGGCGGGTCCGTAGTTGCCGGTTTCCCGCGAGCGCTCGAAGTCGATGTTGTCGTAGTAGCCGCCGGCAAACGGCTCGAGGCTGGCGTAGTACTCGCGGACGGCGGCGATGACCTCCTGGTCGTGGGCGGGATCGGTCCAGAAACCGGCGAATACCAGCATCGTTTCTGCATTTCGATGGGGGAAAGCAGTGTCCAGTTCGCCGATCCGCTTGACGGCCCCGCCGGCGGTATGCGTGAACAGGCCGACCCGCGGGTCGGCGACGAAGGCCTCGCGCATCGCCCTGACCATTTCCGGCGAGATGTCCTTGACCATGGCGCTCTTGGCATAGGAGCGAATGCCATAGTGCATGGCCGCGTCGTTCTGGGTCTGGAAGTCCAGGTAGTCGTTCAGGCCGACCGTGTTGTCCAGCGGCTTGCCGATCCTGAACAGCGGTGCAGCCTCCCGCTCACCGTCGTTGGGATCCCCGACATAGACGACTTCCACGGCCAGCAGGCTCGTGCCGTCCGGCGTCGTGAGCAGGTTTGGCCCGACGTACAGCTCATCCGACAGGCCGCCGTGCCAGTCGGCATAAAAATCCAGGACTTCGCCGGCCTGCTCGATCGGCCACACGACCACTCCGAGGTACGGCTGCAGCGGGAACGGGTGCAGCTGGTACTCGAATTCGGTGACTACGCCGAAGTTGCCGCCGCCGCCGCGGATGCCCCAGAACAGGTCGGGATCCTGCTCCGCGCTGATGCGCCGAATCCGGCCGTCGGCGGTGACGATCTGGGCGGACTTCAGGTTGTCGATGGTCAGGCCGAACTTGCGATTCAGGCGCCCGAAGCCGCCGCCCAGCGTGAAGCCGCCGACGCCCGTGTGAGAGACGACGCCCGCAGTCGTGATCAGGCCGTGCCGGCGTGCCGCGCGGTCCAGCCCGTACAGCAAGGCGCCGCCCGCGGCGTGGGCACGTCGCGCAGCGGGATCGACCCGGACCTTGTTCATCAGCGAAAGATCGAGCATGAGGCCGCCGTCGCACACCGACTTGCCCGGCCAGCTGTGGCCGCCGCCCCGTACTGCAAGCAGCAGGTCGTTCTCACGGGCAAAGGTGACGGCCTTGGAAACGTCCTCCACCTCCCTGCAGCGCGCAATCAGTGCGGGCCGCTTGTCGTGCATGCCATTCCAGAGAGCACGCATGTCGTCGAACTGCGGGTGGCCCGACAGCAGCACCTCCCCGGCGAGGCTGTCGACCAACTCGTTCACGGCGGCCTTGCCCAGTTCGATCTCCCGTCCGCCCAGGGAAATGGCCGGAATACTGGTGTCGCTGCGGGTGGCCACGGCGAGCTGGCGTCCAAAGGCGGTGAGTCCCGGGTAGGCCGCAGCAAGGCCCGCAGCAATTGTTGTGCTGCAAAACTGACGCCTGGTCATCATGCCCGAATCCTCCCCCGCGAATCGCGAACTGCCACTTTGCTTGTCGAAGAAACATAGACCACATCCCTGCATTCGCAAGCCGAGCTGTGCTTGCGCTTCACCCGGAGGCGGGTATACTTCGTCATATGACGAATTGATGAATTGGAGTCGACGCGAATGCGGGACCTGCTGGCCATCACCAGGGCGCTCGACAATGAGCACCGCCTGCGCATCCTGCTGAGCCTGCGCGGCGGCGAGGTCTGTCTCTGCCAGCTCATCGAGGTGCTGGAGCTGGCGCCGTCCACGGTCTCCAGGCACGTTGACCTGCTGCGCCAGGCCGGCCTGGTCGAGATGCGCAAGGACGGCCGCTGGCATT
>DAOMOU010000181.1:0-4432 GCA_035444525.1 Gammaproteobacteria bacterium
AGGCTGCATTATGGTGAATGCTTGTTCGTGGGTCACGGCCCATGGGCTAAGCTGTTGTCTTTTCGGGGGACGGCGTCGTCTCAACCAGTCCGGGGGTCTGCATGAGTGCCAATCCGCGCGACGAGCTCCGCGACCCCGCACGCCTCGGCGATGCGGTCACGCGGCCGTTCGCCGGCTCGACGAAGCTTCACGTCGCCGGCAGCCGCCCCGATATCCGCGTAGCCATGCGTGAGATTCGACAGGCCCCGACGCCCGGCATCCGCGGCGCGGAGCCGAACCCGCCCATCGTGGTCTACGACACGTCCGGCCCCTACACGGACCCTGACTACCATGTCGACCTGCTCGCCGGATTGCCGGCGCTGCGCGCGGCCTGGGTGGAAGCGCGCGGCGACAGCGCGCCGCTGGACGGGCAATCTTCCCGGTTTGCGCGGGCCCGCGCAGGCAACCCGGATGCCGCCGCGCTGGCCTTTCCCGCCCGGCGCGTGGCACGCCGGGCGCTGGCGGGAAGCAACGTCACGCAGATGCATTACGCGCGGCGCGGCATCGTCACGCCGGAGATGGAATACGTCGCGCTGCGCGAGAACGCCGGCCTGGAAGCCCGCCGCGAGGCATGGGCTGCCGCCGGCCTGCTCGCGCGGCACCCGGGCGAGGCTTTCGGCGCCCGTCTGCCCGAGCTGGTGACGCCGGAGTTCGTGCGCGCCGAGGTCGCAGCCGGACGGGCCATCATTCCCTGCAACCTGAACCACCCCGAGCTCGAGCCGATGATCATCGGCCGCAATTTCCGCGTGAAGGTGAACGCCAATATCGGCAATTCCGCGGTGACCTCGTCGATCGCCGAGGAAGTCGAGAAACTGGTCTGGGCGACCCGCTGGGGCGCGGACACGGTCATGGACCTGTCCACGGGCAAGCACATCCACGAGACCCGCGAGTGGATCATCCGCAATTCCCCGGTGCCGATCGGCACGGTGCCGATCTACCAGGCGCTGGAGAAGGTCGACGGGCGCGCCGAGGAGCTCAACTGGGAGTTGTTTCGCGACACCCTCGTCGAGCAGGCCGAGCAGGGCGTCGACTATTTCACCATCCACGCCGGCGTCCGCCTGCCGTTCATCCCGCTGACGGCGGGGCGCGTCACCGGCATCGTATCGCGCGGCGGCTCGATCATGGCCAAGTGGTGCCTGGCGCATCACCAGGAGAATTTCCTCTACACCCGCTTCGCCGAGATCTGCGAAATCATGGCTGCGTACGATGTGGCGTTTTCCCTCGGCGACGGTCTGCGCCCCGGCAGCATCGCCGATGCCAACGACCGCGCCCAGTTCGCGGAGCTCGAGACGCTCGGCGAGCTGACGCGCAAGGCCTGGGAGCACGAGGTGCAGGTCATGATCGAGGGTCCCGGCCACGTGCCGATGCAGCTGATCCGCGAGAACATGGACAAGGAGCTGGCGGCCTGCATGGAGGCGCCGTTCTACACCCTTGGCCCGCTCACGACCGACATCGCGCCGGGCTACGATCACATCACCTCGGCGATCGGCGCGGCGCAGATCGGCTGGTACGGCACCGCGATGCTCTGCTACGTGACTCCCAAGGAGCACCTCGGCCTGCCCGACCGCAAGGACGTTCGTGAAGGCATGATCGCCTACCGGATCGCCGCGCACGCCGCCGATCTCGCCAAGGGGCATCCCGGCGCGCAGCTGCGCGACAATGCCCTGTCGAAAGCGCGCTTCGAGTTCCGCTGGGAGGACCAGTTCAACCTCGGGCTGGACCCGGACCGGGCGCGCGAATACCACGACCAGACCATGCCCAGGGAGGCGCACAAGCTGGCGCATTTCTGCTCCATGTGCGGTCCGCAGTTCTGCTCCATGAAGATCACGCAGGAAGTGCGCGACTACGCGCGGACCCACGGGCTCGACGACCCGGCCGCGGCCATCCGCAGCGGCATGGAGGAGAAATCGATCGAGTTCCGCGCGGATGCCGCGCAGGTCTATCGGCGCGGGTGACCCGACAGGTGAGCAAGCGGACATGGCAGTGATCGAGACCCTCACCATCGGCGTCGCGGCCGGTGTGCTGGGCCTGCTCGGGGTAATCATCTGGCGGCGCAAGGCGGCGGCGCACCAGGGCGGTGGCGCCGTGCCGATGCGCATGAGCGAGGTCCGGGAGCGCGCCGCGCCACGGGCGGACGCACGCGCCGCGCCGTACGCCCACGAGCAGTCCCAGCCGCTGTCGGTGCTCGCCGACCAGCCCATGTTCCTGCGCCTGGCCGAGCGGGTCGATGACGCCGTCCTGCTGCACGACGACGAGATCCATTACGCCAACGCGGCCGCTGAAGCGCTCTTGGCCGCCGGCGAGCCGCTGGCCGGCCGGCGCCTCGTCGACCTGGTCCAGCCGGAGCACCTGGAAGGGCTGCAGGCCTGGCTGAAGGCGCGCCGCGCGGGGCGGCAGTCGGCGGTGCGGCTGCGGCTGCGCGACGGCAACGACTTGCCCATCGAATGCGAACTGGCGGGCTTCCCGCTCCCTGCAGGCAGCCGCATCGTCGGCACGGTGGTGCGCGCCACGCGCGACGAGCTGCTAAGTTCTGCACGGCAGCAGGGCACGCGCGTTGCCGAGGCGACGCTGGAATCCATCAGCGAAGGCGTCATCACCACCGACATGCGCGGGCACGTCGATTACCTCAACTCGGCTGCGGAGGCGCTGCTGGGCTGCCAGCGCGACGCCGTGCACGGCCGGCCCTTCGGCGAGGTGGTCACGCTGGTCGACGAGGGCGACCGGCGGCCGCTCGGCGACCCGGTGATGCGCTGCCTCGAGGAGCGCCGCAGGGTGGACCTCGGGCGGCGGGCGCTCTTGATATCGCGCGCCTCGGGCAACGAATTCTCGGTCGAGTTGCGCGCCTCGCCGATCCGCGCCGGCGGCCAGGAGCTCAGCGGCTGCGTGGTGGTGCTGCACGACGTATCCGAGATTCGGGGCCTGACGCGCCAGATGTCCTACCAGGCCAGCCACGACCCGCTCACCGGCCTGGTCAACCGGCGCGAATTCGAGCGACGCCTGGAGGAGGGCCTGAAGACCGCGCGTTCGGGCAACGGCGGCCACGTACTCTGCTACCTGGACCTCGATCGCTTCAAGGCGGTCAACGACACCAGCGGCCACGTGGCGGGCGACAACATGCTGCGCGAGATCGCTGGCGTGCTCAAGGACAAGATCCGCGATTCGGACGTCGTGGCGAGAGTCGGGGGCGACGAGTTCGGCATGCTGCTGATCGGCTGCCCGCTCGAGAAGGCGCGCCAGATTGCCGACGACGTATGCGCGGCGATCCGCGATTACCGCTTCGTCTGGCGGGACAAGATCTTCAATGTGGGCGTCAGCGTCGGCCTGGTGCAGATCGGGCCGGAGAGCGGCTCGATCGAGGACACGCTGAGCGCGGCGGACTCCGCCTGCTACATCGCCAAACAGCAGGGCCGCGGCCGCATTCACGTCTATTCCTCGCGCGACGAGGCCGCGGCGCGCCAGCGCGGTGAAATCGTCTGGCTGCAGCGGCTGCAGGCGGCGCTCAAGGAAAATCGCTTCGAGCTGTACACCCAGCCGATCGTGGCACTGGCGGGCCGGCCGGACACCGGCCCGGCCTTCGAAGTGTTGCTGCGGCTGAAGGACGCGGACGGCGAGAGCCAGCCGATGGATTTCATGCAGGCCGCCGAGCGCTACCACCTCATGCCGAGCGTGGACCGCTGGGTGGTGCAGGCCACGTTCGCGGCCATCGCCGCCGGTGCGCTCAAGCTGCCCTCGGGACGCAGCGCCGCCATCAACATTTCCAGCCAGACGCTCGCCGACCCGCAGTTCCTCGAGTTCGTGGTCGAGTGCCTGGACCGTAGCGGCGTGCGCCCGGAGCAGGTGTGCTTCGAGCTGTCCGAGTCCGTCGTGGCCACCAGCATGAGCCACACGGCCCGGTTCATCGCCGTGCTCCACGGACTGGGCTGCCGCTTCACGCTCGACGATTTCGGCAGCGGTCTCGGGTCCTTCGCCAACCTGAAGCAGCTCGCCCTGGATTACCTGAAGATCGACGGCTCCTTCATCCGCGGACTGGGCAACGACGAGGTCGACGTGGCCATGGTGACCGCGATGATCGAGCTGGCGCGGACCCTCGGCATCAAGGTGATCGCCGAGCACGTCGAGACCGAGCGGGCGCTCGAACTGGTCAGGGCGCTCAAGGTCGATTTCGTCCAGGGCTACTCGGTGGGCCGCCCGCAGCCGCTCGGATCCGCGCGGGCCTGAGCCCCGCCGCCTACCAAGCCGCCGCCGAGCCGCTATAATGCGCGGCTGGCAATTGCCACGCGGGCCGGTTCGGCCGGCGCAATCGAAGTTGGGGGGCGGTGCCGGCTGCGTCAGCCGGCCCCGGAAACGCAGGATCGGATGAGACTGGAGAGACGCTGTCATGCTGATTGAATAC
>DAOMOU010000182.1:0-4401 GCA_035444525.1 Gammaproteobacteria bacterium
GGCATGTAGACGGCATGCAGGCCATCGCCGAGCAGCTGCCAGCTGTCGCCACCATCCGTCGTCTGCCAAACGCCGCCGCAGGAGATCGCCACCGTGACGCGCCGGCTGTCGTGGGGATCGACGCAAATGGAATGGATGCCAGGCGAATCCGCGCCACCGCCGAACCACTCGAGGCGCTCCGGCCGGTCCCACAGCGACCGCACCAGCATCCAGGAATCGCCGTCATCGTCCGAGCGGAACAGGCCGCCCGGCATCGTGCCGGCCCACAACCGTCCAGGCTGGTCCGCTCCGCCGGTCTCCAGGCACCAGATCTGCACCAGCGACCAGTCGGGCCCCTCGGCGCCCTCCGGCTGCGGCGGATAGGCGGGTACCGCGATTTCCTGCCAGCTCTCGCCGCCGTCGCGCGAGCGGTGCAGCTTGACGCCGAAGTGGCCCAGGTTGAGCGCCGCGTAGAGCGTGCCGTTGCGCGGATCGTGCAGCACCATCGACACCGGGTCGCCCATGAAGGCGGTGCCGGTGATGCGCCAGGCCCCCTGCCGCTGCAACGTGAACAGCCCCTTGCGCGTCGCCACCAGCAATCGTTCGCTCATCGGATACTCCTCCCGGAGAAACGGGCCGGCCATATCAGCCGCCCGACAGCGCCTGGACCACGCTCACCTGGCTGGTCGGGCCGACCGGGTCACTCAGTCCTCGCGGGTCGCGCACGCGACGGCCGTCCACGAACACCGCCACGTGGCGCCGCAACATGCCCTGGTCGTCCAGCAGGTAGCCCCGCAACTCGGGCCGGCCGTCGAACACCGCCTCCAGCACCGCGCGCACGCTCGCGCCCTCTACCGTGGCGCCGGCGGCATCCAGGTGGCGGCGCAGGTTGGGCGGGAAAGTGACGGTCGGCATGGTCTGGCGGCCCGGGCGTGCTCCTGGCCACGAACTATAGACCATGCCGGCGATTCAGCCGGTCGAGTCCAGGGCCTCCCGGTAGCCCGCCGGCGGGCTGAACTCGAAGGGCGCGTTCAGCGCCGCGAGCAGCCGCGCGTCGCGCTGGTAGACGTCCGGCGCGAAGTGGATGCGTCCGGCCTCCGGCACCGCCGTGCCGTACAGGGTCAACACGGTGATCGGCTGCGGCAGGTTGACGACCCGCGTGCGGCCGCTCGCCAGCACCTGCTCGATGGCCGCCCGATCCCACTGCGTGCCGGCCAGCAGGATGTCCACCAGCTCGAAGGGCCGTTCGAGGCGGATGCAACCGGAGCTGTAGCTGCGCGCCGCCCGCGCGAACAGCCCGCGCGCGGGCGTGTCGTGCATGTACACGTGGTAGCGGTTGGGAAACATGAACTTGACGCGGCCGAGCGCATTTTCCGGACCCGGCTCCTGGCGAATCATGTAGTTGAAGGTGCGCGCGGTGACGACCGACCAGTCGATGGTGACGGGGTCCACGCGTCGGCCCTGGTGGTCCAGCACCGTCATGTTGCGCTGTGCGAGCACGGTCGGGTCGCGGCGAATATCCGGCAGCAGGTCCTCGCGCAGGATGGTCGGCGGTACGGTCCAGGTGGGATTGAACTCGAGGTAGGTCATGCGGGCCTTGAACACCGGCGTCTGGCGGTACGGGCGGCCGACCACGGCGCGCGTGCTCCACACGACCTGCTGATTCTCCACCAGCAGCACGCGGTAGCGGGCGATGTTCACCAGCAGGAAGCGCGGCTCGAGGTCCCGGAACACCCAGCGGACTCGCTCCAGGTTGATGCGCAGCTGGTCGATGCGTGCCTCGACCGGGACATTGAGCTCCGCCAGCGTCTGGCGGCCGACCGCGCCGTCGGCATCGAGGCCGTGGCGTTCCTGGAAGCGCTTCACCGCGGCCTCCACGGCCTGGTCGTAGATCTCGGGCTCCTCCGCGTAGATCGCCGCTTCGAGGTCGCCGGTGACGGCCAGCAGGGCGCGCAGCGCCGGCACCCGCGGCGACCGCATCCCGAGGCGCAGCGTTTCGCCGGCCGCGACGGCCGGCCAGCCGCCCTGCGCGGCGATGTCCCGGTAGGCCTGCAGGTGCGCCATCAGCGACCGGTAGTAATCGCCGTCCGGCGCGTAGGCCTCCACGGCGGCGGCCAGGTCGTCCGCGTGCAGCAGCGCCTGGAGCGCGGTCACCGGGCTGACGCTGCCCATGTCGCGGCCGAAGTTCCAGGTGGACTCGATGCGCTCCGGGTTCACCTTGCCGAAGCGAAGATGGAAGGCCAGCCGGACCAGCGCATCCGTCGCGAGGATCTCCAGCTCGGTGGCCGGCCCCGCCCGCGGCGCCTCGCGGCTGGCCGCCGCCAGTTCCGCCAGGGCCCCGAAGTGGTAGTCCTCGGGCTCAAGTCCGTGGTGCGCGCTGCCGCTAACCGCAGTGAGGAGCTGGTCAATTTTTGCCCGATCGTCCCAGGCCGGGGTAAACTCCCGCCGCTCGTAAAAACGGGCCAGGAACCAACGGTCCGCCACCTCGCGGCCGGCGACCCGCGGATCCTCGCCCAGGGCGCCGATCCGCAGTTGCAGCCGCTCGGCGGGCAGAGCGGCCACAAGGCCCTCCGACTGGACGGGCCCAACGAGTGCCAGCGTCAGCATCACAAGGGTGATGCCATTGAGAATCAGGGACCTACCGGCCAATCGGGCCGGCGCCGGAGAGCAGCGCATGTGTGACCTTTGCGAAGATGAATTGTCCAATCACGGCCGCGCACGGCGGCGCCTGGTCGCAGCGGGGCTGGGCGCCGGCGCCCTGGCGATGATGCCGGTCGCAGCCTTTGCCAACCGTTACCCGTCGCGAATCCTGAGCTTCTATCATACGCACACCGGCGAGAAGCTTCGTGTGGCCTATGCCGAGGGCGGTCGCCTGATCCGCGAGGCCCTCGACGAGGTCAATCATTTCCTGCGCGATTTCCGCAGCGGCGAGGCGCACACCATGGACCCGCAGCTGCTGGACATTCTCCACCACCTGCAGCAGTCCACCGGCGGCAAGGGCCCCTACGAGATCATCTCGGCTTATCGTTCGCCGCAGACCAACGAGATGCTCCGCTCCAATTCCAACGGTGTGGCCCAACGCAGCCTGCACATGGAGGGACGCGCCATGGACGTCCGGCTGAGGGGCGTCGATACCCGTCGCCTGCGCCAGGCGGCGCTGGAGCTCAAGGCCGGCGGCGTCGGCTACTACCAGAGCTCCGACTTCATCCACGTCGACACGGGCCGCGTCCGCTACTGGTAGGCGGCCGGCCTCAGACCGCGGCGAAAGCCGGTCCCGCGCCTGCCCCCAGGCCGTCCTCGATCAGCCGGTCTATGGCCGCGCGCGCCCGCGCCTCGTGCTCCGCGGCGGTGGCCGCGTCGATGCCCTGCCCCTCCGCGTGGACGAAGCGCACGTCCGTCAGGCCCGCGAAAGCGAAAAAGTGCCGGAACAGGGCCTCCTGCAGGTCCGTGGCCTCGGCCGGCGCCGCCGGTCCCTGGTAGAAGCCCCCGCGGCCGGTCACGGCGATAATGGTCTTGTTCGCCAGCAGGCCCTCGTGGCCCCGCGGCCCATAGCGAAACGTCCGCCCGGGCCGGCTCACCAGGTCGAACCAGGCCTTCAGGGTCGAGGGCACGGAGAAGTTGTACATCGGCGCGCCGATCAGCACGACGTCGGCCGCTTCGAGCTCCTCCAGCAGCACGTCCGCCAGCGCCGCGGTGACCCGTTGCAGCGGCGAGCGCGCCGCCGCCGGCAGCGACGCTGATGCCAGCGTGAGCGCGTCGGGATGGGGCGGCGGCGAGGCGGCGAGGTCGCGGCGAATGATCGTGCCCGCCGGCACGCGGCGGCGCCACTGCGCCACGAAATACTCGGTCAGCCGGCGCGTGACGCTGGCGTCCAGCATGGGGCTGGAATCGATGTGCAGCAGTGTGCTCAAGTGACGCTCACGAGGGGACGACATCCAAGGGTAAAGCCTCCGGGGCCGCGATGCAGCCCCGTATTCGCTATCATCACTCGCTTGGAGCCGGCGCAAGACCGGCCCGGTCCGCCGCGCGGGAGGAGAGCGGATGGCAATGCAGCAAGGGGACGCCGGCGTCCACGAGGCCTGGTCCTCGCGAATCGTGTTCCTGATGGCCGCGGTCGGAGCCGCCGTCGGCCTCGGCAATCTCTGGAAATTCCCCTACACCGCAGGCGTCAGCGGCGGCGCGGCGTTCGTGCTGGTCTACCTGGTCGCGGTGAGCGCGGTAGCGGTGCCGATCGTCATCGCCGAACTGATGATCGGGCGACGCGGCCGCATGAGCCCGCCGAACAGCTTCATCGCGCTGGCGCGGGAGGCCGGCGCCAATCCGGGCTGGCGCTTCGTCGGCTGGATGAACCTGCTGGCGGTGTTCCTGATCCTGTCCTTCTACAGCGTGGTGGCCGGCTGGGCGCTGGCCTACGTGCCGAAG
>DAOMOU010000183.1:0-4373 GCA_035444525.1 Gammaproteobacteria bacterium
GCCGGCCGAACAGCGAGGCGCGGCTGGCGAAGGCGATGGTGTCGGGGAAGCCGGCAAGAATCTCGCGATTGATCGTCTGCAGCAGCGCGTCGACGTCGGCCCGGTTCGCCGCCCGTGCGCCCATGAATCCGCTGTTGCCGAACACGCCGAGGAAGTAGCTCTCCAGCGGGGGATCGCGTCGTCCCTCGAGATGCTCCTGCATGCGTGCGTTGACGATGTCTACGAACTCGCTCTGTGAGGTCGGCACGCTGACGCCTGGCGGTGGCAGGATGAAACCGAAGATGAAATTCTGTCGCCCCTCGGGGAGGTAGTCGGTCTCCGGCAGCAGCGCCACCGTCAGTCCGACTGCGGACAGGGTCAGGCCGGCGATGATCGCGGTGCGCCGGCGGCGCGTGCTGGTCAGCCGCATGATGAAGGCGGTGCCACGGTCCCACCAGTCGCTGTGGACGTCATTCAGATTGACGTTGCGCAACCAGTTGTTGGCGGCGGTCGGGATTACCGTGATGGCGATGAACAGGGCGGCGATCACTGCGATGGCGATCGCCAGGGCCAGATCCGCGAACAGCTGCCCGGCGATGTCTCGCAAAAAGACGATCGGCAGGAATATGGCCACCGTGGTGGCGGTGGAGGCGATCAGCGCTCCCCAGACCTGCAATGCACCCTCCAGCGCCGCTTCACCACTTGGTTTGCCGCTCTCGCGCAGGCGCACGATGTTCTCGAGCACGACGATGGCCGAGTCGAGCACCATGCCGACCGCGAAGGCCAGGCCAGCCAGGCTGATGATGTTGATGGTTCGGCCGGTGGCGTTGAGCGCAATGAAGGTGACGAGCAGGGACACCGGAATGGCCAGCGCAACCATCAGCGTCGCGCGCCAGCGACGCAGGAACCACCACAGCACGGCCGTGGCCAGCAGCACGCCCAGCAACAGGTTGTTGCGCAGCATGTTGATCGAGTCGGTGATGTAGAGCGTCTCGTCGTAGTCCTGGCTCATCTGCAGGCCGGCACGTTTCAGCACGCCGTCATTGAGCTCGGCGACCACCGCCTTGAGGTCGGCCATCACCTCGAGCACGTTGACGTTCTGCTCGGGCTGCGCATTCATGGCGATCGACGGCCCGCCGTTCTGGTTCAGCGAGCCGCGCGCATCGCGCAGTTCGATGGCGACGTCGGCGACGTCGTACAGGTGGACCGGCTGGCCGTCGCGCCAGGTCAGCACCATGTCGCGCAACTGCTCGAGGTCGTACTTGCCGGAGAAGCGGATGGTGTACTGGCGGCGGCCCACGTCCTTGAAGCCGCCCGAGACGTCGTCGTTGCCGCCGGTCATGCGGGCGAGCGTCGGCACGTCGATTCCGAGCGCCGCCGCACGATAGGGATCGAAGGTGATGCGCACTTCGCGATTGCGGCCGCCGTAGATGTCGGAATTCGCCACGCCGGCGACGCGCTCGATGCGCGACTGCACCACCTCTTCAACGAAGTCCTGGTAGCTGGTGATGTCCCGGTCGTTGCCGGGCAGCGGCCGGATGGCGAACCAGGCAATGGCGCTGCCGAACTGGCCGCGTCCCGCGTAGACCACCGGCTGGTCGACGTCGACCGGGTAGCTGGGCACGCGGTTGAGCCGGTTCATGACCTCGATCAGCGAGCGCTCGAGTGAGGAGTTGACGTCGAAGGTGAGCGAGATCGAGCCGCGGCCGCGGCTGGCGCTGGACTCCATCAACTCCAGGCCCGGCAGGCCGCGCAGCGCGTCCTCCTGGGGCTCGACGATCTCCGCCTCGACTTCCTCGGGCGCGGCGGCGCGCCAGGTCGTGGAGATCTCGATGAGCGGCCGCTCGATGTTAGGGATCATCTGCACGGGCATGCGCAGCAGGGAAATGATGCCGAACAGCAGCACCAGCAACACGGCCACGATGACTGCCACGGGATTGCCTAGCGCGGGTCGGGTGAGGTTCACTTCGCGGGCCGCAGGTGGGTAGGGCCGCGTATTGTAACTCGATAATTACGGTGCGCTGCCCGGGGCGAGTTCCGGTATCATGCACTCCCCCCACCCAAGGACCTCGCGGACCCGCCATGACCCGCCGAATCATCCTCGTTTGCCTGTTGGCGCTGGCCGCCTCGGCTGCCGATGCCCAGACACGCTATGTATCTGACCGGCTTGAGATAACGCTGCGCACCGGTACCTCGACGCAGCATTCGATCATTCGCATGCTGCCGAGCGGCGCGCGGCTCGAGGCGCTACAGACCGACGCGGCGTCCGGCTATACGCGCGTGCGCACCGCCGACGGCACCGAGGGCTGGGTGCTGAGCCGCTACCTGATGGACCGGCCTGCGGCCAGGGAACAGCTGGAGAGTGCGACCGGACGCGTCGATACACTCAATGCAAGGGTGGCGGAGCTCACCTCCCAGGTGGAAATTCTGCGGGGTGAGCGCAACGCGCTGGACGCGGAGCGCAGCGGGCTGGGCACGGAGGCCGAGGAACTCCGCGCCGAGCTCGAGCGGATCAAGCGGGTCTCTGCGTCGGCGATGGAGCTCGACAAGGCCAACCGCGAACTGCGCACCCGCCTGGCCGCAGCCGAGCAGGCCGGCGATGACCTGCGCATGGAGGTCGCCGAGCTCAAGCGCAGCACGCAGCGCGACTGGTTCATGGCAGGCGCCGGGGTGCTGGCGCTCGGCCTTGTATTGGGGCTCGTCATTCCGCGACTCCGCCTGGGTCGGCGGTCGCGCTGGGGCGACCTCTAGGCCCCGTGAAGACCTTCGTCATCCTCGGCGCCCTGCTGGGCGGGCTCGGCGTCGCCGCCGGGGCCTTCGGTGCGCATGCGCTGCGCGCCCAGCTGGAGCCACGCATGCTGGAGGTCTTCGAGACCGCGGTTCGCTACCAGATGATCCATGCGCTCGCGTTGCTGGCTGCCGCATGGCTGGTGCAGCAGACCGAAGCGACCGCAGCACATGTTGCCGGCTGGGCGTTCGTCGCCGGCGTGTTGCTGTTCTCGGGCTCGCTGTATGCGCTGGTCTTCACCGGGCTCCGCGTGCTCGGTGCCGTCACGCCGGTCGGCGGCGTGGCCTTCCTGGTCGGCTGGGCCGCGCTGGCCGTGGCCGCGCTGCGGCTCCGCTGAGGTCGCCGGCGCCGGCCGGCCGCAACCGTCCCGGCGCCTACGACACCGATTTTCCGGCCAGGAACATCCAGGTCTCGACCACGGTGTCGGGATTGAGCGATATGCTCTCGATGCCCTCGTCGAGCAGCCAGCGCGCGAAGTCCGCGTGGTCGGACGGGCCCTGGCCGCAAATGCCGATGTACTTGCCCTGCTTCGTGCAGGCCGAGATGGCCATGTGCAGCAGGGCCTTGACGGCCGCGTCCCGCTCGTCGAACAGCTCCGCGATGATGCTTGAATCACGATCGAGGCCGAGCGTCAGCTGGGTCATGTCGTTGGAGCCGATGGACATGCCGTCGAAATACTCGAGGAACTGCTCCGCGAGCAGGGCATTGGACGGGATCTCGCACATCATGATCAGCTTCAAGCCGTGCTCCCCGCGCTGCAGGCCGTTGTCGGCCAGCAGCTCGACGACGCGGCGCGCCTCCGCCACGGTGCGCACGAAGGGCACCATGACCTGTACGTTTTCCAGCCCCATCTCCTCGCGCACCCGTTTCAGCGCCCGGCACTCGAGCTCAAAGCACGGCCGGAAGCTCTCAGCCACGTAGCGCGAGGCGCCGCGGAAGCCAAGCATGGGGTTTTCCTCGTGCGGCTCGTACTCGCGCCCGCCGATCAGGTTGGCGTACTCGTTCGACTTGAAGTCCGAGAGCCGCACGATGACGGGATGCGGCGCGAACGCGGCGCCGATGGTGCCGATGCCCTCGGCCAGCTTCTCGACGAAAAACTCCACGGGGTCGTCGTAGCCGGCCATCTGTTGCCGGATGGTGTGCTGCAGGTCTTCGGACAGCGCGTCGAATTCGAGCAGGGCGCGCGGGTGGACGCCGATCATGCGGTTGATGATGAACTCCAGCCGGGCCAGGCCGACGCCGGAATGCGGGATGCCGGCGAAGTCGAAGGCCCGGTCCGGGTTGCCGACGTTCATCATGATCTTGACCGGGATTTCGGGCATGCGGTCGAGCTCGATGGTCTGCTCCTCGTAATCGAGCTTGCCCTCGAAGATGAAGCCGGTGTCGCCCTCGGCGCAGGACACTGTGACCGGCTTGCCGTCCGGCACCTTGCTGGTGGCGTCGCCGCAGCCGACGACGGCGGGAATGCCAAGTTCACGAGCGATGATCGCTGCGTGACAGGTGCGTCCGCCGCGGTTGGTGACGATGGCCGCGGCACGCTTCATGACCGGCTCCCAGTCCGGGTCGGTCATGTCGGCGACCAGCACGTCGCCGGGCTGCACGCGGT
>DAOMOU010000184.1:0-4352 GCA_035444525.1 Gammaproteobacteria bacterium
CGTCCTGCCGAACGCGGAGGCCGCGTGCTACCAGATCACCACCTGCCTGTCGCCGTCGCGCACCATCGCGTCGCCGGACTTGCAGTTGAAGGCGGCGGCGAAGGCCGGCAGGTTGGACGGCGCGCCGATCGCGCGGAACTCGGCCAGCGCGTGTTCGTCGGTGACCAGGCGCTTGCTCAGCTCCTCGGGCGTGAAGTTGCGGCGCCAGACCGTGGCCCAGTTGAGGAAGAAGCGCTGGTCGCGGCTCAGGCCGTCGGTCATCGGGTCGGGCGTGCCTTCGCTGGCCTTCTTCATCGCGTCGTAGGCGGTGGCGAGGCCGCCGAGGTCGGCGATGTTCTCGCCCAGGGTGTGCTCGCCATTGAGATGGCGGCCGTCGGCGGTGGTGTAGGCGTTGAACTGGTCGACCAGCTTGCCGGTGCGCGACTTGAAGCCTGCGGCATCGGCATCGGTCCACCAGTCCTCCATGTTGCCGCCGGGGCCGAACTTCGCGCCCTGGTCGTCGTAGCCGTGGGTCATCTCGTGGCCGATCACGGCGCCGATGCCGCCGTAGTTGAGTTCGTCGCTGGCGTTCGGGTCGAAGAACGGCGGCTGCAGGATCGCGGCCGGGAAGGTCAGCTGGTTGGACAGCGGGTTGTAGGAGGCGTTGACCGTCTGCGGGGTCATGCCCCATTCGCTCTTGTCGACCGGCTGGCCGATCTTGGACAGGTCCCAGCGGTAGTTGAACTCGGTCGCGGCGCGGACGTTGTCCAGGTAGCTGTCGCGGCCGGTCGACAGACCGCTCCAGTCGCGCCACTTGTCCGGGTAGCCGACGCGCGCATCGAACGTCGCCCACTTCTCCAGCGCCTTGGCCTTGGTCTCCGGGCTCATCCACTCCAGGTGCTCGATGCGGACCTTGAGCGCGTCGCTGAGGTTGCCGATCAGCGTTTCCATCTTCGCCTTCGACTCGGGCGGGAACGCGACCTGCACGTACAGCTGGCCCATGGCCTCGCCGACGTTGCCGTTGATGCTGTCGAGCACGCGCTTCCAGCGCGGCTTGATCTCCTGCTGGCCGCTGAGCACCTTGCCGTAGAAGGCGTAGTTCTGCTGCGCGAAGGCGTCGGACAGGTAGGGCGAGGCGCCGTCGACGACGTGGAAGCGCAGGTAGCCCTTCCACTGCTCGACCGGCACGTCGGACAGCATCGCGTCCACTTCCCGGAAGTAGTCCGGCACCGAGACCGAGAAGGTCTTCGGCTGGGCGATGCCCTGCGACTCGAAGAACTTCGTCCACGAGAACGCCGGGGTCAGGGCATCGGCGTCGGCGACGCTCATCGGGTTGTAGTACAGCTCGACGTTGCGCGAGAACTCGGCGCGCGACTTCGACACCTTCGCCAGCCGCGTCTCGAAAGCCATCACGTCCCGGGCCTGCGTCGCCGCATCCGTCGCGGGCACGCCGGACAGCTCCAGCACCTTCGCGACGTGCTTGACGTACTCGTCGCGGATGCCGACGTGCCTGTCGTCGGTGTAGTAGGTGGTATCGGGCAGGCCCAGGCCGCCCTGGCCGGTCGCGGCGATGTTCATCGACGAGTCCTTGAAGTCGGGCATCGCGCCGACGCCGACCAGGAAGCCCTGTCCCTTCGCCGCGCTGTGCTGCAGCCAGGCGACGATGCCGACGCTGTCGGCCAGCGCATCGATCGCGGCCAGTTCATCGGCCAGCGGTTCGATGCCCTGCGCATTGACCTTGGCCTCGTCCATGCCGGTGGCCCAGAAGTCGCCGACCAGCTTGGTCGCGCCGTCGGCGCCGGAGCTGGCGGCCTGCTCGGCGAGCTGCTGCTGCACGGCGGTCGAACGCTCGGCCAGCATCTCGAACGCGCCCCAGCTGGTGCGGTCGCCCGGGATCGGGTGGGTGGCGAGGAATTTGGCGTTGGTGTAGCCGGCGAAATCGGTGCAGGCGTTCCGGCTGTCGTCGATGTCGCCGACCTGGAACTGGTTGAACGGGGGCAGCTTGCTTTCGTCGAGGCTGAACGCGGCGACGGTCGCGGCCGGTGCGGCGTCGGCCCCGGCCGCGGGCGCGGCGTCGCGCTTGCAGGCGGGGAGGGCGAGGGTCACGGCGAGGGAAAGCAGCAGCAGTCTGGGGGTGGCGTGGCGCACGGGTGTCTCCGTTGTCGGTGGAACGGCGACGACGGAATCCCGCCGGGGCCGGCTGCGCGGCACTGTACGCCCACGCCCGGGCGGCCGCGGGTGTCGGAGGTCATGCCGACGTGTCCGTCAAGACCACCGGAAATCGTCTAAAGGGGTTGGATGAAGGGAATCGTTCACCTGCCCATCCATCAAACCCTGGGGAGTCCTCTCCGTGAACATGAACCTGAAGGCAACCGCCTTGTCGATCACCGTACTGCTAGCCAGTGCCGTTCCCATGTCCCCACAAGCCGCCGACAAGGATCCCGTGGCGAGGACGGAACGCGGGCAACTGGTCCATGACATCGTGATGAAATGGGGGCCGCACGTACAGGAGGCCTACCGGGTCAAGATCAGTAGTTGGACCACGGACATGCGGGAGACCTTCGCCAGGATACCGATCGCGAACCTGCGCGAGGCTGCAGCCGCCACTAACTTCGAGCAGATGAACGAGGTGCTGACCGGCGCCCCGACCTCCAATGCCGCGGCCGTCAAGGTCGTGGCGAGCGTCGAGAAAGCGCTGGGCGATGCCGCCAATGACCTGGTGTACGTCCCGGTGACGCCGTGCCGCATCCTCGACACCCGCGTGGCCGGCGGCATGATCGGCGCCGACAGCACCCGCCACGTCGACGTCAGCGCTGTCACAAACTTTGCCTTCCAGGGCGGTGACTCCAGCAACTGCGGGATCGGCGACGCTGGTTCCTTCGCCGCGGTGGCAGTCAACTTTACCGTGGTGACGCCTTCCGCCGCCGGCTACATCACTGCCTTCCCATACCTGGGCACCCGGCCGCTGGCGGCGACGGTGAACTACACCGCCGGCGACATCCGCGGCAACCTGGCGATCGTGAGGCTCGACCAGGGCGCTTCGGCGTCGGAGATGTCGGTGTATTCCTACGCGCAGACCCACCTGGTGGCCGACGTCGTCGGCTATTTCACCAACCCGCAGGCCACCGCGCTGCAGTGCATCAGCACGGCCACCTCCAATACACAGGTCAACGCGGGCGCCACGTCCAACTCGGTCGCCCCGGCCTGCCCGGCGGGCTACACGCAGACGGCGACGAACTGCCAGTCCTCGACCTGGCAGATGCCGTTCGTATTCTTCACTGACGGCGTTTGCTCGGCGCAGAACAACTCCGCCGTTTCGGCGACTTTGCGCGCCTCGCGTACCTGCTGTCGCGTGCCCGGGCGCTGATCCTCGCGCCGCGCGACACGCTACGAGGCCCGCGTTGGCGGGCCTCGTGATTCTACGGTCTCGGGGTTTGCGCCCCCAGCAGTTTTGCGTGATGCTCGCGTCCTTGCACTGCGAGGGTGTGATCGATGCGGGTGCATTTCCACGGTGCGGCGGGCGAGGTCACCGGTTCGATGCACCTGGTCGAAGCCGCGGGCAGGCGCGTGCTGCTCGACTGCGGCATGATCCAGGGCGGGCGCGAGGCCGAGGCGCGCAACTTCTCGCCGTTCCCGTTCGATCCGGCCTCGATCGATGCGCTGGTCCTCAGTCACGCCCATATCGACCACATCGGCCGCGTCCCGCGCCTGGTGTGGCAGGGCTTCAGGGGGCCGATCTTCATCCAGCACGCCGGCGCCGACCTGCTGCCGGTGATGCTGCTCGACGCCGCCTCGCTGGCCGGGAACGATGCCGACCGCGAGAACCGCAGGCGCCGCCCCGGCGAACCGGAGGCGATGCCGCTGTTCACGAAAGACGACGTGCACGACGTGCTCGAACGGGTGAAGCCGCTGCCCTACGACCGGCGCGTGCAGATCCTGCCCGGCATCGAGATCGCCTTTCGCGACGCCGGCCACATCCTCGGCTCGGCGATCGTCGAACTGTGGGCCGACGATCGCAAGCTGGTGTTCTCCGGCGACCTCGGGCCGCACGGCACGCCGATCCTGCGCGACCCGGTGACGGTGCGCGAAGCCGACCTGGTGCTGATGGAATCAACCTACGGCGACCGCAACCACCGCGACCGGCTCGAGACCATCCAGGAATTCGGGGAGCTGCTCGAACAGGCCTGGCGCGAGCGCGGCAAGGTGCTGATCCCGGCGTTCGCGGTGGGCCGCTCGCAGGAGCTGCTGTACTGGTTCGCGCGCCACTGGGACGAGTGGGGACTGTCGCGCTGGCGCATCTTCCTCGACAGCCCGATGGCGGCGAAGGTGGTGGCGATCTACGACCGCCACCAGGCGCTGTTCGACGAGGACGC
>DAOMOU010000185.1:0-4338 GCA_035444525.1 Gammaproteobacteria bacterium
CTCATCAGGTCCAGCATCCGTTGCACGCGGCCGGGATCGGCCGCAGCGCCGTCGAAGCGAATCTCGCCGGCGATTCCACACATCAAGAAAACTCCTCTGGGCGCGGGCCTCGCGGTCGCGCACTGCACTCGAACACGTCAAAATGAATCATTGACTCGCCCCGGCGGCTCCGCCCCAAAGTGGGCGAAAATGGCGATCCGGGCGGATCGCGGCGACCTGCGGGCAGTCTGGTCCGGCACGCATGATCGGCTTCGGCGCCGCGCGGGCATCGGTCTCCAGGTCGTGATATTCAGTCGATTAAGGGTAACATGCGCGGTACTTCGCTCCCAAATCGCGGACCTGCGAGCATGTCTGACACCAGCACGGGAAAACGCGCAGACACTGTCATCGTCGAGCGTCGCGGCCCGACCACGCTCGTCGTCCTCGATCGTCCCGCGGCACGCAACGCGGTCGATCCCGCCACCGCGCGCGCACTCTACGACGCCATGCTCGCCTTCGAGGCCGCTCCCGATGCGGCCGTCGCAGTGCTCGCCGGCAGGGGGGAGTCCTTCTGCAGCGGGTTCGACCTCAAGGCGCTCGCCGCCGGCGAAACCGACGCCTGGCTGGCGCGGACGCACTTCGGCGAAAGCGGTGAGCCGCCGCTCGGACCGATGGGCCCCACGCGCCTACGGCTCACCAAGCCGGTGATCGCCGCGATCGCCGGGCCCGCCGTGGCCGGTGGCATGGAACTCGCCTTGTGGTGCGATCTGCGCATCATGGAGCGCAGCGCCTGGATGGGCGTGCTGTGCAGGCGCTGGGGCGTGCCGCTGATCGACGGCGGCACGGTGCGGCTGCCGCGTCTCGTCGGCCTCGGCCGCGCCCTGGACCTCATCCTGACCGGCCGGCGGGTGAACGCGGACGAATGTCTCGCCATCGGCCTGTGCGAACGCATCGCCGAGCCGGGAACTGCGCTCGAGGCCGCACTGCAACTGGCCGCAGAGCTTGCAGCGTTGCCGCAGGTCTGCCTGCGCAGCGATCGCGGCGCGGCGCGCTACGGCGCCCTCGGCGACGAGGCCGCCGCACTGCAGGCCGAATACCTGGCGGGACTGGCAGCACTGCGCATGGAGGCGCATGACGGAGCAGCTCGATTCGCCGGCGGGGCCGGCCGGCATGGCGCACCGGCCTGAGCCGGGCGTGAATCAGGCGGCGCGAGCGCCGCGAAACCCGTGGCGCGCGAGCTCCCGCGCCAGTGCGACGCGCTCCTCGGGAGAGTGGGAGCGCTCCGCCAGGGGGTCGACCGCCTTGATGCGCCGGCGCAGGCCGTCCTGGTTCGCGATCTGCACGTTCAGTCCGGGTCGCGCGTTGAGTTCCAGCAACAACGGCCCGCGGTTCGCGTCCAGCACGATGTCCGCGCCCAGATACCCGAGGCCGGTGAGCTCGTGACAGCGCGCCGCCATCAGCAGGATCTGTTTCCAGTGGGGAATGATACGGCCGGCGATGGCGGCGCCGGTGTCGGGATGCTCGTCGACCACCACGTTCCCGGCGCCGACCGCCGGCAGCGTTCTTCCGGTGGCAATCTCTATGCCTGAGCCGACTGCCCCCTGGTGCAGGTTGGCCTTGCCGTCCGACTGGCGGGTGGGCAGGCGAACCATCGACATCACCGGGAAACCCCGGTAGACGATCACGCGCAGGTCGGGCACCCCCTGGAAGCTGACCTCCTCGAACACGGGGTCGAACCGTACGCGGTATTCCACCATGACCTTGTCGGGCAACCCGCCGAGGCTGAACTGCCCGCTCAGGGTGTTGGTGAGGTGGTGTTCCAGCTCGTCCCAGTCAAGTAAACGGCCGCCGCTGGTGCGGTAGCGACCCTTGCGGCGATCGACGATGACGATGATGCCGTCGCCCTGGCTGCCGTGTGCCGGCTTGAGCACGAAGTCCTGGCGCTCGGCCACGATGGCCGGCAGGTTGCGGATGTCGTGCGGCGTGGCGATCGCGCCGTACAGCTCCGGCACGGGTACGCCGTGCTGGATGGCCAGCTCCTTGGTGAGCAGCTTGTTGTCGACGATGGGGTAATTGCGCCGTGGGTTGAGCGCCATGATGTACTCGGAGTTGCGCCGGTTGATTCCCATCACGCCGGCCTCGTTCAGCGCGCGCCAGCGACGCCAGATCACTTGCGTCCTCCCGCCAGCGCCCGGAAGCGCGTCAGCTCGGTGAGGCGATAGCCGGTATAGCGGCCCAGCAGCAGGATCCCGGCCAGCAGCACCAGCAGGACCTCGGGGAACACCAGTACGAAGTGGCGTACCTCAGGCGTAATCATCACGACGTAGATCAACGCGGCCGCCACCAGCGTGCCGAAGCCCTCCTTCAGCGCCTCGGCCGGCCCGCGCTCCTCCCAGATGATCGACATACGCTCGATGGTCATCGCGATGATGACCATGGGGAACAGCGCCACCGACAGACCGACTTCCATGCCCAGCCGGTGGCTCATCACGCTGACCACGCCCATCAGCAGCACCACCACCGTCAGTACCGCCGCGAGCCGCGGGACCAGCAGCAGCCTCAGCCGCTCAAGGTAGAAGCGGATCGACAGTCCGACCGCGACGATCAGCAGAAAGAGCACGATCCCGTTCAGGAGTTTCGTTTCGCGGAAGGCCATCGCCACCAGCACCGGCATGAAGGTGCCGAAGGTGCTGATGCCGACGACGTTGCGCAGCACTACGACCAGGAAGGCACCGATCGGTACGAGCAGCAGGATCGAGTACAGCGACTGCGTCTGCAAGGGCAGGTCAAGCAGCGAAAATTCCAGGATGCGCGGATGCTTGAGCTGGGCGCGCAGCTCCGCGACTCGCAGCGCATCCTCGATGGTGTGGCGCATCGACAAGCCGAGCACGGCGCCGCGGCCGCCCTCGACCTCCAGTACCGGAGTGCTGCTCCATGACCAGATCAGCAGGTTGTTCGGCAGTCCACGGCTGCCGTCGCGCGGATCGAAATACAGCCACTGTTCGCCGTTGTGGACCATGATCCAGGGCTCGAGCGGCACGTCACGCCGATCGTCGCCTAACCGCAGCGCCTGGATGACGTGGCTCGGGATTCGTGCCGAATGCAGGATGTCGAGCACCAGCGCGGCCTGCTCGAGGGGTTCGGGGCGACTGCCCAGGAACAGCCTGACCGTGTTCTCTCCGGACCGCACGATGCGCATTGCCGCCGCGGCGAAGGTGGCGATGTCCGCCGACTCCTCGCGGGCCTGGCTGACCAGTTCCTGCAATGCGGACCTGTAGGGCTGCTCCAGGCTTGGCACCTGCGGGAACGCCGTCGAAATCCCCGGGTCGTCCTGCTGAAGCGAGCGGAACAGCGTGGCGCGGTAGTACAGGGCCTGCTCCCCGTGGGCGCGCCGCACGGCCCAGGTGACCGAGCGTCCGGCGCTGCCGCCGCCACGGGTGAGCCCGTAACCGCGCGAGATGAACTGCTCGTCGAAAATCACGAAGCCCGGCGGCGCCTGGGGCAGCTGCAGCGTCGCCTTGACCGGCCCGGCGAACGGCCGGTCGAACGCGATCCGCGCCTCCACCGTCCAGGTATCGGCATCACGATTGGCATCGACCGGGAATCCCAGCACGTGCCACTTGAACACGAACAAGCCGCCGCCGACGACGGTGAGCGCCAGTGCGAGGAACAGCAGATGACGAAGCCTCACTCGACGAAATCCTCGGGGTCACATTCCGGCCGCTGGGTGAAGGTCAGTTCGGGATCCACCACGATGGTACCGCGCATCGCGCTGCGCCCGATCAGCAAAGGATAGAGAAACTCGCTCCGGGGTGTCAGGTTGACCTCGACCTCGTGCACCAGTGGCCCGATGCACAACCACATTTTGACCACGGGTCGGCGCATCCACGTCCCGCCGTGCTGCCGGATACGCACGTTGCGGACCAGCGGGCGTTCCAACGGAACAAACTCGCCGGATTGCGGGTCGATGACGTCGAAGCGCACGTAGCGGGTGTCGCCGCGGCGAAAGCGGCGGATGTTGTGCGCATCGAGCGAGGTCGTCTCGGCGCCCGTGTCGAGCCGGGCCTTCAGGCTGAAGCCCTGCTCGGAGATGATCACCCGCTCGACATGGCCGAAAATCGACTTGGCCCCCTCCACGGCAAGCCCGTGCGACGGCAGGGCCAGGGCCGTAGCCAGAAGCAGCGAGACCAGCAATGCAAGGGGCTTACTCAATGGTGCGCCGACTCTCTCTCGCCCGGATGCTGCGGGCATTCAGCGGCGCATTATAGAGCTTGCGGACGCCTCCCGGGACAAGGCGGGGGAGTTGGTGGGCCGCCTGGGACTCGAACCCAGAACCAACGGATTAAAAGTCCGCTGCTC
>DAOMOU010000186.1:0-4253 GCA_035444525.1 Gammaproteobacteria bacterium
ACGCCGGCGGTCGGCTCGTCGAGGAACAGCACGCGCGGCTCGTGCGCCAGCGCCTTGGCGATCAGCACGCGGCGCTTCATGCCGCCGGACAGGGTCATGATCTTCTCGTGGCGCTTGTCCCACAGCGACAAATCTCGCAACACCCGCTCGATATGCGCCTTGTCCTGCTTGAGGCCGAACAGGCCGCGGCTGAAGCAAGTGGTGTCCCACACCGTCTCGAACATGTCGGTGTGCAGTTCCTGCGGCACCAGCCCGATGACGGCGCGCGCGGCGCGGTAGTCGCGCATGATGTCGTGGCCGGCGACCGCTGCCGAGCCGCCGCTGGGCGTGACCAGCCCGCACAGGATGCTGATCAGCGTCGTCTTGCCGGCGCCGTTCGGGCCGAGCAGCGCGAAAATCTCGCCGCGCCGGATGTCGAGGTCTACACTTTTGAGCGCTGTCAGGCCGGAGGCATAGGTCTTGGCCAGGCCGCGAATGGCGATGATCGGCTGCATCGGCCGAATTCTAGCTGCACGGGAGACCGGAATGTAATGGCGCGGCACAGCACGCGGCACCCCCCGAAAAAATGTCCGGCCCAGTGTCGAATTTGCGCCGGCTCGTTCGACGCACATGTACGACCCGTTGAAAACAGACCGCGAGGTGACTGGCGATGCTGATCCAACCCTACCTGTTCTTCGATGGCCGCTGCGAGGAGGCGGTCGCGTTCTACCAGGCCGCGCTCGGGGCCAGGCTCGAGATGCTGATGCGCTACCGGGACAGCCCGGACCCGCTGCCGCCCGGCATGGTCCCGCCCGAGCGGATCGACCAGGTCATGCACGCCAGCCTGCGCATCGGCGACGCGGTGCTCATGGCCTCCGACGACTGCAGCGGCAATGCACGGCATTTTGGCGGCTTCTCGCTCTCCTTGAGCGTGCCCGATGCCGCGACGGCCGACCGCGTCTTCAGTGCGCTGGCCGACGGCGGCCAGGTCGTCATGCCGCTCGGCAAGACCTTCTGGTCGCCGCGTTTCGGCATGGTCACGGATCGCTTCGGGGTCGGCTGGATGGTCAGCCAGGAAAGCTGAATGGCGGGGTACAAGATGCAATACATGCTGCTGATCATGGAGCCCGTCGGCCAGCGCCGCGCACGCACGGAGCAGGAAGGGCGCGCCCTGTACGATGAAATGCTGCGCTTCAGTGCATCGCTCAAGGAACGCGGACTGCTGCAGCTGAGCCAGTCGCTGCGCAGCGATGCGGAGGCCGTGCGGATCCGGTCGAGCGAGGGCAGGTTCAGCACGGTGGACGGCCCGTTTGCGGAGGCAAAGGAAATGGTGGGCGGCTTCTTCCTGTTGAACTGCGAGGACCGTGACGAGGCCGTGGCGATCGCCCGCGAGTGCCCGGCGGCGCGCTGGGCCACGGTCGAGGTGCGACCGCTCGGACCCTGTTTCACCTGAGCCGCCGCAGCGGCCACAACCGACGGGAGCGACTTCGATGCGATGCATGGTGATGGTCAAGGCCGATCGCGACACCGAGGCGGGTGTCATGCCGAGCCAGGCGCTGCTGGAGGAGATGACCCGGTTCAACGAACAACTGGTGAGGGCGGGCGTCCTGCTTGCGGGCGACGGGCTGCAGCCGAGCGCGCGCGGCGCCCGGGTGATCTTCGAGGGCGACCGGCGACGCGTGGTCGATGGCCCCTTCACCGAGAGCAAGGAACTGGTGGCGGGCTATTGGCTGTGGCAGGTGCGCTCGCTGGAGGAAGCGATCGAGTGGGCGAAGCGCTGCCCCAACCCGACCGGCGAACGCGGCGAGCTCGAGATTCGGCCCGTCTACGAGGCCGCGGACTTCGGCGATGAATTCACGTCCGAGCTGCAGGCGCGTCACGCCCGCATGCGCACCGCCCCGGGCCGGACCGGCGACCGCGACGGCGAATGAAGCCGGAGAAGGTTCATCGTACTGTCGAGGCCGCCTGGCGCATGGAATCCGCACGACTGATCTCGGGCCTGGCCCGCATGACGGGCGACGTCGGACTGGCCGAGGAACTCGCCCAGGACGCATTGCTCGCCGCGCTGGAGAACTGGCCGGCCGGCGGCATCCCCGACAATCCTGGGGCGTGGCTGATGGCGGCCGCCAAGTTTCGCGCCATCGACCACTTCCGCCGCACGCAGCGTCACGCGGAGAAACAGGAGCAGCTGGGCCACGAGATCGAGCTGGAGCGACTGCCGGACGGCGAGGCGGAGGACGCCGCACTGGATGATCCGGTGGGCGACGACGTGCTGCGGCTGATCTTCGTGGCCTGCCACCCGGTACTGTCAATGGATGCACGCGTCGCGCTCACGCTCAAGCTGCTGTGCGGCCTGCGCACGGACGAGATTGCGCGCGCATTCCTGGTGCCCGAGCCCACCATGGCGCAACGCATCGTGCGCGCCAAGCGCACGCTGCAGGAGGCGCGGGTGCCGTTCGAGGTCCCGAGGGGAGCTGAACTCTCCGAGCGGCTCGAGGCCGTGCTGGAAGTGATCTACCTGGTGTTCAACGAGGGCTACACCGCCACCAGCGGGGACGCCTGGACGCGTCCGACGCTGTGCGACGAGGCGCTCAGGCTCGGGCGCATGCTGGCGGAGCTGGCGCCACGGGAACCCGAAGCGCACGGTCTGGTGGCCTTGATGGAGATCCAGGCTTCGCGCCTGCGCGCCAGGGTGGACTCACGCGGTGCGCCCGTCCTGCTGCTGCAGCAGGACCGTAGCAGCTGGGACCCGTTGCTGATCCGCCGCGGGCTGGCGGCATTGCGACGGGCCGAGCGACTCGGCGCTGTGCCGGGGCCCTACATGCTGCAGGCGGCCATCGCCGCCTGCCATGCGCGCGCCCGCAGCCCCGACGCGACCGACTGGGCGCGCATCACCGCCCTGTACGACGCCCTGGCACAGGTCGCACCTTCACCAATCGTGGCGCTCAATCGGGCGGTCGCGGTGGCGATGGCCTACGGGCCCGCGGTCGCGCTGGAGCTGGTCGACCCGCTGGTCGAGAGCAAAGTGCTGCGCCGGTACCACCTCCTGCCCAGCGTTCGCGGCGACCTGCTGCAAAAGCTCGGAAGGCTCGATGAGGCGCGCAATGAATTCCAGCGCGCCGCCGCGCTGACGGGCAATGCCCGCGAGCGGGCCTTGTTACTGCAGCGTGCAGAACAGTGCAACGAGGCGATATTCGCTGCCCATGAAGCAAGAGGAGATTCAAAATGAGCAGGACCACTACGACGAAATCCGACGAACAGCAGGTCCGCGACCTGATCGAAACCTGGTGCGCGGCTGCGCGCAAGTCCGACCTCGACACCATCATGGCCTGCTACACGTCCGACGTGCGCGCCTTCGACGCCATTGCCGCGCTGCAGTTTCGCGGCGTGGAGGCCTATCGCAAGCACTGGGAATTCTGCATTCAGTACATGCCGGGCGGCGAGTTCATCCTGGACGTGCATGACCTGCAGGTGGCGGTGGACGGCAGCGTCGCTTTCGCCCACTACCTGTCGCACTGCGGCTGCCGGGACGCAGAAGGCAACGAGCTGACCGGTTGGATGCGGGCGACGGTCTGCTGCCGGCGGCTCGCGGACGGCTGGCGGATCGCGCACGAGCACTATTCGGCGCCCTTCGATCCGGAAAGCGGCAAAGCGCTGACGGACCTGACGCCCTGAACGGCCGCCCGGCCGGCTGAACCGGTCCGGTCCGCCGCTCACCCGCGGTGGTCAGGCGAAGCGCAGCGCGTAGACCGGCGGCAGGTGCAGCCCGAGCGTGTGCCAGTGATCGCCGCTGTCTTCCGACAGCCACAGCCCGCCGGTCGTGCTGCCCATCGCCAGCACCTCGCCCGAGGCATCGATGTCCAGCGCATGGCGATACATCAGGTGGTAGGCATGCTCCTGCGGCAGGCCGTCGCGCAGTGATTCGAAGCTGGCGCCGCCGTCACGGGTGCGGTGCACGCACACGGCGCCGTCCGGGGCATAACGCGATTCGTCGGCGGCCGCCGGCACCAGCCAGGCGGTGTCCGGGTCATGCGGGTGTACCACCACGGGGAAGCCGTAGCGCGGCGGTTTGGTCGGCGCAACTTCCCGCCAGCTGTGTGCGTTGTCGGTGCTGCGGAAGACGCCGTTATGGTGCTGCATCCAGAAGACGTCCGGCGCCGCGGGACAGGCCACCACGCGGTGGGGATCCTGGATATTGGGGTCCGCGGCCCGCTCCGGCGGCATGTAGACGGCATGCAGGCCATCGCCGAGCAGCTGCCAGCTGTCGCCACCAT
>DAOMOU010000187.1:0-4244 GCA_035444525.1 Gammaproteobacteria bacterium
GCCAGGTGACCTTCTACCCGCTGATGAGCGCCGAGAGCACCATGCGCAAGATGCTCAAGACCATGGGCGAGGTGGACTTCGACCGCGAGGGCCGCATGTACCGGCTGATCCTGGACTCGCTGCCCGACACCTACCGACCCTCCTCGGCCTGGTGCTTCAACCGGGCCGGCGACACGGTCGACGAGTACATCATCGAGAACGAGGAATACCTCGGGCTGGGCAGCGGCTCGCTGAGCTATCTCGACGGCGTGCTCTACTCCAGCACCTTCTCGCTGAACCACTACAACCGCCAGATCGAGGCGGGGCGCTTCGGGATCAGCCGCCGCCAACCGCTGACCCGGCGCGACCGGCTGCGGTACTTCATGCTCATGAACCTGTTCGGCATGTCGCTGGACAAGCGGGTCGCGGAAGCGCGCTACCCGGGCTTTTTCCGCAAGATGGCCCCAGAGATCCTCGGCCTGAAGCTGCTCGGCGCCGTCCGCGACGAGGGCGACAAGCTGGTCATGACGCGCTACGGGATGCGCATCTGGATCCTCATCATGCGCGAGTTCTTCATGGCCGTGTCGGATTTCCGCGACCTGATGCGCCACACCATCCGGGAGGAACTCGACGCCCCGGGCCCCCTGGAGACCCGCCTGCCCACCCCCGACCTGCGCCCGCCGGGTACGCATTGACCCTGATTGCGGCAGCCCGCTCGCAGCGCAAAATTGCCCCGTCCGAGGTAAGTGTCCGCAAAACCTGAATTTGCGGCCCTTGCCGCCTGAGGGCTCGGCCGGTTTTGGGGCGGCCGAACACCAACAAGGGTCGGCCGCCGCTGCGCGCCACCCGCGGTCGGGGACCGCATCAAAGGGATCACAGCCATGGCCAGAAACACTTCCTTCCCTGCCCTCCTGCGCGGCCTGCTGGCCGTGACGGCGCTGTCGCTGGCCGCGAACGCGGTCAACGCCCAGGAGCGCGAGATCAATTGCATGGCGTGCCACGACGACGTGCATTTCGATTCGACCGCGCACGCGGAGGTGGCCTGCAAGGACTGCCACACCAACGTCACCCGGCCGCGCCACAAGAAAGAGGACCTGGCCGACCTGACGGGCGACGCGATCTGCGCGCAATGTCACTCCATGGCCACCCGCGCCATGGGCCGCAGCGTGCACGGCGACAAGGTCGCCTGCGTCGAATGCCATGGCGATGCGCACGTCATGCGCAAGAACGACGACCTGCTGTCCCCGATGTCTCCCGTCGGCCAGGTGCAGACCTGCGGTGATTGCCACGCGCAGCTGCCCGGCCAGAAGCACATGATCGATTCCTTCGTCGACAGCGTCCACGGTCGCGGCCTGCTGCGCTCCGGGCTCGTGAGCTCGCCGACCTGCAGCACCTGCCATGGCAGCCACCGGGTGGTCGAGGTCGAGAACGAGCGCTCGCCGACCTCGTTCCAGAACTCGCCGCAGATGTGCGGCGACTGCCACCAGTACGTGTACCAGGAGTGGCTGAACGTCAGCGCCCATGGCGTCGCCTGGACGGCCGGCAACACCGGGACCGCGACCTGTATCGACTGCCACTCCTCGCACGAGATCCGTGACCCGGTCACCGACCGGGCCGAGCGTCTCGGCATCGTCGACCAGTGCGGCGACTGCCACGGCGACTATTACCAGCTCTACCGCGGCGACTTCCACGGCAAGGCCACCAACCTCGGCCTGGCCGTGTCCGCCACCTGTGCGGACTGCCACCACCCGCACGCCACGCTGGGCAAGGACGACCCGCGCTCGACCATTCATACCGACAACCTGCAGGCGACCTGCGGCGACTGCCACGGCGCCGTGACCGCGGGCTTTGCCTCGTACAACCCGCACATCGATGCGAGCGATCCGAGCGACAACTTCTACGTGTTCCTGATCGCGATGGCGATGCATGCGCTGATCATCGGCGTGTTCGGCTTCTTCGGTATCCACGCCATCCTGTGGCTGCAGCGCGGCATCGTCGGCCTGAAGCGCGGCGAGTTCGTCGGCCACCACAGCGCCAGCGGCAAGTACGTGCGCCGCTTCAAGAAGCGCGACATCAAGATGCACATCCTGATCATCGTGACCTTCCTGATGCTGGCGGCGACCGGCCTGCCGCTGAAGTTCAGCTATGCGCCCTGGGCGCAGACGGTGGTCGACCTGTTCGGCGGCGTCGAGAACACGATGTTCCTGCACCGCCTGGCGGCCGTCGGCACCTTCGGCTACTTCGTCTGGCACCTCGGCATCCTGGTGCAGCGCTTCTTCCTCAAGAAGGAGAAGGGCCTGTTCTGGGGGCCGAACTCCATGACGCCGCAGCTCAAGGACGGCAAGGACATCGTCGCGATGTTCAAGTACTTCCTGTACATGGGCCCGCGGCCGGCCGGCGACCGCTGGACCTACTGGGAGAAGTTCGACTACCTGGCGGTGTTCTGGGGCATGATGATCATCGGTGGTTCGGGCCTGATGCTGTGGTTCCCGAACTTCTTCACCCAGATCCTGCCGCTGCCGGGCTGGGCGTTGAACGCAGCCTACGTGGTGCACAGCGAGGAAGCGCTGCTCGCCACCGGCTTCATCTTCCTGTTCCACTTCTTCCATACGCACCTGCGGCCGGAAAGCTTCCCGCTCGACCCGGTGATCTTCACCGGCAGCCAGCCGCTGGAGCGTTTCATGGACGAACGCCCGCTGGAGTACCAGCGGATGGTCGAGAGCGGCACGCTGGAAGAGAACCTCGTGCCGGCGCCGACCAAGGAGCAGGAGCGCTGGATCCACATCTGGGGCTTCCTGGCGGTGGCGATCGGCCTGGCCCTCGCCGTGGGCATCTTCACGGCGCTGCTGATATATTGATGCGGGCCACAGTCCGGGCGGCCAGGAAGGCCGCCCGGATCATCAACCAAGGACTGGCGCAGGGCCTCGTCGAGCGATCGATGGGGCCCTGTTCGTCTCGATGAAGGAAAACAACAGATGTCCAGACACTTCTTCGCTTCGCTGACCCAGAACCCGATCAGCCTCGTCGGCACCGCGCTGGCCGCGGCCTCGCTGACCCTGATCGTCGCGTTGTTCATCGTGCAGATGGTCGGCTTCGAGGGTGGGCCCTACCTCGGCATCCTGACCTTCCTGGTGCTGCCGATGTTCTTCGTTCTCGGCCTGCTGCTGATCCCCTTCGGGATCATGCGCCAGCGCAAGCGGGCAGCGCGGGCCGCGGCGGCGGGCGAGGCACCGCCGTTGTTCCCGATCATCGACCTGAACCAGGAGACCACCCGCAAGTCGGTCATCGTGTTCATGGTGCTGACCATGGTGAACATCATCGTGCTGGCCGGCGCGACCTACAAAGGCGTGGAGATCATGGACTCCACGGAGTTCTGCGGCATGGCCTGCCACAAGGTCATGCAGCCCGAGCACACGGCCCACCAGCGCTCGCCGCACTCCCGGGTCGGTTGCGTCGACTGCCACATCGGCCCCGGCGCCGACTGGTTCGTGAAATCCAAGCTCGACGGCGCCTGGCAGCTGGTTGCGGTGGCGCTGAACATCTATCCGCGACCGATCGAGACCCCGCTGCACAACCTGCGTCCGGCGCGCGACACCTGCGAACAGTGCCACTGGCCGACCAAGTTCGTCGGCGACAAGCTCAAGATCGACACCGTCTACAACGAGGACGAGCTCAATACCGAGCTGCGCAGCGCCGTGCTGCTGAAGGTGGGCGGCCTGCACGGGCGCGAGTCCTCCGGCATTCACTGGCACGTGGACCCGAACATCCAGATCCGCTACCTCTCGGACCCCGACCGGATGAACATCTACGACGTCGAGATGACCAAGGCCGACGGCAGCGTGAAGGTGTTCCTGGCCGGCGAGGCTCCGGCGGACGCCGAGTGGCGCGTCATGGACTGCGTCGACTGCCACAATCGCCCGACCCACATCTACCGCGCGCCGGCCGAGGAGATCGACCTGCTGCTGGCCGCCGGCAAGATCGACACCGGCCTGCCCTACGTCAAGCGCGAGGGCGTCAGGATCATCGAGGAGGCGAATTACGAGACGCACGACGCAGCACGGGTCGGCATCACGGAGTCGCTCAACGCCTTCTACCGCGAGAACTATCCGGAGGTGCTGGCGCAGAACGCCGTCGCCGTGACGGCGGCCGCGGACGCCCTCGGCGACGTCTACAGCTGGAACGTCTTCCCGCACATGAAGGTGCGCTGGGATACCTACCCGAACCACAGCGGCCACCCGCCCGTGCGCGCTCGCCAGGATGCGCCG
>DAOMOU010000188.1:0-4182 GCA_035444525.1 Gammaproteobacteria bacterium
CCGGCGGCGAAGGGGTCGGGCTGCTGCTGGGCGAGCAGGCCGCGAAAGCGCGCCGTCTCCAGCGCCGGCCAGGCCGCGTAAGGCAGGCCGCCGAGCCGCACCTGGCCCACAGTGGGTTCGCGCAGGCCGGCCAGGGTGTGCAACAGCGTGGTCTTGCCGGCGCCGTTGGGGCCGAGCAGGACCAGGCATTCGCCGGCCGCCAGGCGCAGGCTGAACTCGCAGCACAGCCAGCGCTCGCCCACCTTGAGCGCGAGGCGCTCGGCCTCGAGCAGCGGGGCGTCGTCGACGGGCAGGCGGCGGGCAGCGTTCATCGCATCCTCGGCGCGCCCCTCAGCGCGGCCTCCGCGACAGCAGGAACAGGAAGACCGGCACGCCGATCAGCGCGGTGAGCACGCCCACCGGCAGCTGCTGCGGCGCCATCACCGTGCGCGCCGCGGTATCGGCCAGGGTCAGCAGCGTGCCGCCAACCAGCGCCGCGGCCGGGATCAGCACGCGCTGGTCGTTACCCAGGATCAGGCGCACCAGGTGGGGCACGATCAGGCCGACGAAGCCGACCGAGCCGATCAGCGTCACCGCGCTCGCGGTCAGCAGCGAGGCGAGCACGTACAGCCCGATGCGCAGCCGCTCCACGCGTACGCCCAGCGCGCGCGCGGTGAGTTCGCCGCGCGCCAGCACGTTGAGGTCGCGCGCGAGAGGCATCACCGCCAGCAGCGCCAGCACCAGCACCCCCACCGCCGGCCACGGCCGCGCCGCCACGCTGGCATCGCCCATCATCCAGAACAGCATCGACATCACCCGCGTGTCCGGCGCCAGCGCCAGCATCATCGACACCGCCGCACCACAGCCGGCGGCGACGATGACGCCGGTGAGCAGCAGCCGCGTCTGCGTCCAGCTGCCGTCGCCATGGGCCAGACCGAACACGACCAGCATCGCGGTGAGCGCACCGGCAAAGGCAAAAGCATCGACCCAGAACGCCGCCGCCCCGAGCGTGATCGCCCCCAGCGCGCCGACCGCCGCGCCACCCGAGATGCCGAGGATGTAGGGGTCGGCGAGCGGGTTGCGCAGCAGCACCTGCATCAGCGCGCCGGCGGTGGCGAGCAGGCCGCCGCAGGCGAAGGTGGCGATGGCGCGGGGGAGGCGGAGTTCGCGCACGACCTGCGCCTCGACGCTCCCCTGCGCGCCAAGCACGGTCGCCACGGCCGCGCGCAGGGATACGGACAGCTCGCCCGCCACCAGCGCCCACGCCAGCGCTGCCGCGCCGGCCAGGGCCAGTAGCGCCACCACGGCGAGGGAGCGAGCCCTGCATGTCACGCGCTCAGCCCCTCCCCTCGGCAGCAGCCCGCCTCATGCCGCTCAGCGCGGCGCCCAACGCACACCGACGAAGACATTCGCCCCGTCCGTGCGATAGCCGCGTGCCCGCTGGTAATCCTTGTCCAGCACGTTGTTGGCACGCATCTCCAGGCGCCAGTCGCGCATGAGCTGGTAGTGGGCGTAGGCATTAAGCAGGCCGTAGCCGCCGAGGCGATCGGTGTTGAGCTCGTCTTCGTAGCGGTATCCGGCACCACTCCACTCCACACCCCAGTTCCACGCGCCGGCGTGCTTGTCGATACGCGCAAAACCGGAGACCCTGGCGCGCCTGGGCAAGCGCTTGCCGTCGGCGTCCTCAGCTTCAAGGTAGTCGACGCCCGCCTTCAGGGCATAGCCGCCGAAACTCACTCCGTAGGCCAGCTCCACGCCTTCGAAGCTCGCACGGCCGACGTTTGAGGGGGCCCACAAGCCGCTGGGCGTCGGCGCCCAGTCGATGAGCTGCTTCACCTCGTTGTTGAAGTAGGTGAGGTCGACCTTCTGTGCGCCCTCTTCCCAGGTGAGGCCGACCTCGCGGTTGAGCGCGACCTCAGGCCTGAGGTCGGGGTTGCCGCTGCCCGGCCAGTAAAGGTCGTTGAAGCTCGGCGCCTTGAATGCCGAGCCGATGCTGCCCCGCAGACCCCAGGCGGGCGTGATCTGATAGCCATAGGCGAACAGGCCGGTAGTCTTGTCACCGAACTGGGAATTGTCGTCGTAGCGGCCGTTGAGCTGCAGGCTGTGGGCGCCGAATTGCCCGCTCCAGCCAAGCAGCACGGAGTTCACGCTGCGCCGGTCTTGATCGTAGCGCGTGGTGCCATCGACCACTTCGCGCGTGTACTCGTAGGCCGCCAGCAGCATGCCGCCGCCGAAGTGGACGTCATGCTGCCAGACGAACTGCTTCTGCGTGCTCTCGAACAGGCTGCTCGGCCCCGCATCGGCCTTGTCCCGGGTCTTGTCCAGGCCCTGGCCGACGCGCACGGTGCTGCTCCAGGCGTCCGAAAGCCGGTTGCGCATGAAGACGCTCGCCGAGGACAGGGTCTTGTCGATGTAGGAGTCGTAGAAGTCGTTGACGTCGTACCAGTTTCGGCCGTCCGAGTAGTAGGCGTTGACGCCGAGCTCGTCCTGCTCACGAAAACCGATCGAGGCGGACGCGCTGACGTACTGATTGCGGAAACCGTCGTCGTCCGGGTTGTAGGAGTTGCCGCTCCACGAGCTGACCCAGCGCGCGGGGTCGCGCTTGGCGTTGAAGCCTTCGGTCTTCTCATGGCCCACCGAGAGGCTGTAGCGCAGCCGGTCCCTGCCGCCGGAAATCGAAGCGTCGGCCTGCACCGTGTCATTCGAACCGTAGCCGACGAAAACTTCCGGATGGAAGCCCTCGCGCCCCTTGCGCGTGAACACGTGGACGACACCGCCGACCGCGTCCGAGCCGTACAGGGCGCTGGCCGCACCGCGCAGGATCTCGATGCGCTCGATCATCCCCACCGGGATGGCCTCGAACAAGGCCTGGCCGCTGGTCGCCGAGCCGACGCGTACCCCGTCGATCAGGAGCAGCGCATGCTTCGAGCTCGTGCCACGGATGAAGAGGCTGCTGCTCGACCCTGGGCCGCCCGTGGTGCTCACCTGCACGCCGGGCTGGGTCGCGAGCAGCTCGGCGAGCGTGCTCTGCCCCGCACGCTCGATCTGCGCGCGGTCAATGACCGAGACGCTGGCAAGCACCTCGTCTTCGCGCTGGTCCTGGCGCGTGGCCGTGACCACGACGGCCGCGGCGATCTGCTCCTGCGCCACGGCGGGCGACATGTCGAAAGAGAACGCCGCAGGTATGGAGAGCGCCGCAGCAAGAAGTCGGATTTTCATTGTTAACACTCCCTTCGCCATGCCGCGCGTCCCCGCACGCCATGGCAACTTCACATGGACGCACCGCGACCCGGGTAGAACCGAAGAGAGCAAGACCAACCGCGCCCGTCGCCGCCACCCCGCGGCACATCCGCCATTTCGCGTTCCGGCCGGTCTCCGGGCTCGTGCGCTGTGCCGGCCTGAGGGCCGGACGGGCGGGTCGCCTTCCCGGGAGCGAACTCCCAGTGGCTGCATGACACGCCTTGCGCGCACTTACCGTTGCGGGGGCAGCACAGGCATTGCGGCCTCGTTTGCGAGGGGCCGCGCACCTGTTTCCCGTTTAACCCTGGGCGAGAAACGCCCGCGGGCACCGATAACGCGCTGCCCCTTCCAGGGCAGTGGGGGCGGATGATACCGTACGGCCGCGTATCGTGCACTGCAATAAAATACAGACTCCTCGGATGCAAGGACTTGCCAGAACAATGACATGCGAACTGATCCTCGGCGGCGCCCGCTCCGGCAAGAGCCGCGAGGCCGAGCGCCGGGCGGCAGAATCGGGCCTCGCGGTGACGGTGATCGCCACCGCCGAGGCGCTCGACGAAGAGATGGCGGCCCGCATTCGCCGCCACCAGGCCGACCGCCCGGCGGCCTGGCGCACCGTCGAGGCGCCGGTCGCGCTCGCCGACACGCTGCGCCGCGAGGCCGCCCCGGGGCGCTGCGTGGTGGTCGACTGCCTGAGCCTGTGGCTGAGCAACCTGCTGGTCGACGCCGATCGGCTGCCGCCGGGAGCCGGGGCGGAGGCGCTGCCGCTGTTCCGCCGCGAGCGCGACGCGCTGCTCGCCACCCTGCCCGCGCTGCCCGGCCGCATCATCCTGGTCGCCAACGAGGTCGGCCTCGGCCTGGTGCCGGAGACGCCGCTCGGCCGGCTGTTCCGCGACGAGGCCGGACGGCTCAACCAGGCGGTGGCGGCGCTGTGCGGGCGCGTGGTCTTCGTCGCCGCCGGCC
>DAOMOU010000189.1:0-4170 GCA_035444525.1 Gammaproteobacteria bacterium
CGCGCCATGATGCTGCCGACCGCGACGTTGATCGGCGGCTACTGGCTGCTGGTGCGTGCCTGGCTCGGGCACCTCGGCGAGACCGGGCGGGCGCGCGACTGGATCACCGTGCTGGGACTGGTCGGCGCGCTGTTCATGGTGCTTTACGTGGTGTTTCTCGGCACCGACGGCCGCGCCTACGAGCTGATGCGGCGCTACGGAGTGACGGTGTACTTCTCGTTCACCGCACTGGCGCAGCTGGTGCTGGCGGCGCGCCTCAACCGGCTGCCCGGAGAGGGGCAGGTCCGCGTGGGACATGGCGTGATCCACGCCAAGAAGGCGTTTGGCGCAACCATGCTGCTGCTGGGCCTGGCCAACATTCCGCTGGCCAACTACTTCCCCGAGCTGCAGATCGACAACAGCATCGCGTGGAACTTCGCGCTATTGATGCACGGCTATTTCGGCTTGACGGCCATCGCGTGGCACCGTGCCGGATTCCACGTTGCCACACGGATGTAGGGAACAGCGATTTTTTGCGGGCTGACCTGGCGACGGGCACCGCTGAGGTCGAGAGACTGCGGCGCCGCTAGGCCCTGGTCGACCGCAGCCGGTTCAGCAGTGCGTCGATGTCGGGTTCCCCGCTGGTGTCCACCGCGACGCGATACGGCGCCTCACGTGGTCCGATTTCGATCGGACGTGCAAGCTGCGATTCCAGCACCGCGATATCGGCGTCCGAGGGATCGTTGCGGCGTGCAGCCACCCGCTTGCGCAACAGTTCCGCGGGCGCTTCGCAGGCCACGACGACCGGATGGCCGCCGCATTCCAGCGCCAGATCAATGAACTGCTCACGCCGCCGGGATTCGAGGAACGCGGCATCCACGACCATGCTGACGCCGCTGCGCAGCGCGCCGCGCGCGATCTCCGCCAGCCGTGCATAGGTGCGCTCAGTCGCGCCCGCCGAGTACAGACCGTCGCCGACGGCGGCGCTGGCTGCGGACCCGGGATCCAGCCCGTGAAGTCGCTTGCGCTCGAGGTCCGAGCGCGCCCAGGCCGCGGGCAGGCGGGGCGCCAGTCGGCGCGCGAGGTGGCTCTTGCCCGCGCCGGACAGGCCGTGCATGACTACCAGCGACGGTGTCGGGGGGCGTGCATGACGGGTGGCCAGCTCGATATGCGCCGCCTGACGTGCCGCGAGGCGTGTCGCTTCGCTCGACGCAAGCTCGCCCTGTGACAGCCGGATGCCGTCGATCTTGGCGCGCACCATGTGGCGGTACACCAGGTACCAGTTGAGCAAGCCGATGCCGTCGTAGTCGCCGAGCGCCGCCAGCCAGGCATTGTAGAAACGCCACCCGAGCGCGCCATGACCGCGCGACTCGAGGTCCATGAGCAGGAAGGCGACCTCGCTCTGCAGGTCGATCCAGCGCAGCGCCGGGTCGAACTCGATGCCGTCGAAAGCCGCCACGCGCCCGTCCAGCATGACCAGGTTGCCGAGATGCAGGTCGCCGTGCCCCTCGCGGATGAAGCCGCTTGCCAGGCGGGCCGTGAAGCGTTCCGCCAACACCGCTGCACGAGCCTGGGTCCACTGCCTCAGCTCATCGAGGCGCTGGCGGCCCGGGCCATCGAGCGGCTCGACCGGAAGTGCCTGGAAATTCTCCAGCGCCGGCCGCGTGACTGTGGCGGCGTCGCCGAAGCCGTCGCCGGGTCGCGCCGGCGGCAGGCTGCGCTGGAAATGCGCCAGCTCACCCGCGAAGTTCTCCAGGACTTCGGCGTCGAGCCGGCCGGCCTCCAGAACGCGGTCGAGCCGCGCCTCCGCCGGAAAGCGCCGCATGCGGACCGCCGGCTCGGCGTCTGCAGTCAGTTCGCCGACGCGCCAGCCGTCTCGCGTGGGTTGCGCGCCGACGACATCGAGGTAGATCTCCGGTGCGAGCCGCCCGTTGAGGCGCAGTTCCTCGCGACAGAAGCGCAGCCGACGCTTGCGGGTCGTGAAATCCAGGAAACCGAGATCGAGCGGCTTCTTGAACTTGTAAGCGTAGTCGCCCGCCAGGAAGACCCAGGAAATATGGGTCTCGACGTATTCGACATTGTCCACCGGGGGCGGGTACGCCCCCGGCTCGGACAGGGCCTCGATCATCCCCCGCTGCGATCCCTGCATCGCGTATTCAGGCCGCGGCGCCGACGCCCCGGCCGCCGGTCGCGCCGCGCGCCACTTCTGCTTCGGTCTTGATGCCGAGCTTCCTGAATACGATGGCTGCCGGGCAGAAGCCGGTGAACGACGACTGCAACAGGTTGAAGCCCACGAACACCGTCAGCCAGATGAAGCCTGGATGGACTAGCCACCACAACGCGAGGCTGAGCAGCACCATGAAGCCCGCGAAGGCGGTAACGGATCTCTCGACGGTCATTGATTTCTCCTCATCCGATCAGTAGTGATAACGAACACGCAGCCAGCCGTTGCTGTTGTCTTCCAGCTGGCCGAAGAAAGTGTGTTGTTCGCTGCCGCCGAACAGGTTGAAGCCCGCCGCGAGCAGCCAGTGGTCGTCGCGACGCCAGGCGATGGACGGTCGCAGGTAGAAGTCCTCGTCGCTCGGCGAAACGAACATGAACAGCGAGCTCGTGAGCTTGTCCTGCATGGCGCGATGGCTGAGCCGCAGCGTGGCGACAGTGCGCCACTGCTCGCGCTCGCGCCCCGGATCCGGCGAGTTGGCCACCAGGCGGTCGTGGTGCATGAGTCGTTCCGCGTACAGCTGCGTGCCAGCGGTGAAGTTTCGCACCAGTTCCTGCTCGTAACCCAGCAACAGCCGCAGTTCGGAGTTCGGGGTGGCGGGGTCGTCACCGTCGCGGTCGTCGCGCGAGTCGTAATAAGCCGTCTCGACGTTCAACAGCCCCCGGTGGAACGGCGTTCGCACGCTGCCGCCCCAGCTGCGCAGCCTGGGGAAGCGCAGCTGGCCGCTCGCATCCAGGCCGACCGGCTGTTTCCAGCGGCCGCTGTAGCCGTACAGGGCATATTCGGTTGCGCCGACCGTGCGGTACATGCGCAGTGCAAACTCCCCGCTGCTCGGCTCATCGGCCTTGATCGGCCGGGCCGGCGCCGCGGCCTCGCCGAGCGCGGGATTCCAGAACGTGAAGCGTTCGCCGGTGAGATACTCATCCGGTGTAAATCGCGGCGTATAGGCCAGGTCCACGTTCACTACCGGGCTGAACAAGCTGAGGCGCACGGTATCGGAGGGCGACTTCAGGTATTCCTCGTCGCGGCCGGCAAAAAAGGATACGAAATCCTTCGGGAAGAGGTCGTTGAGGAACAACAGGTCGCCGGTGCCCCAGGTCAATACCTGGCGGCCTATCTTGGCATCCATGCTGGTACCGGGGCGGAACGACACGGCCAGTTCGCGCAGCTGTCCGTCGAGGTCCTCCACGACCTGGTCCCAGGCCAGGTCGCCCTTGAAGTCGATGCGGAAGCTGCCGTGATCGTAGCTCGTCTCGGCCCGCAACCGCAGTTCACCCAGCGTCAGCCGGTCGAGGTTTTCGACGGACTGCCACCGGCCCCCCAGGCCGCCCTCGACGAATCCGTGCCAGCTCAGCCCGCCGCGGCCGGTCGCCCAGGGATCTTCCCAGTCATCGTCCTCCTCGAACTGCGCGAAGGGGTCGTCGCCGGTCCCGCCCCACGGGTCGTCCTGCGCCCACGCGCTCGTGTCCGTCGCCATCAGCAGGCCCGCCAGGAGCACCAGGAGGACGCCGGCACGCATCACGCTACTCCCCGCCGCGCCGCAGCCAGTCGACCGGCGGCGTCCGCAGGTAACGCTCGGAGAAGATGTCAGCCGGCAAACCGACGTCGTATTCCGTGTAGCGGAACTCCATCAGCGTGCGGCCGCCGTTCACCGGATCGCTGATCTGCGATCGGGTGACGGTGGGATGGCCGCCGATGTCCTGCACGCCAAGCACCTCCATGACCCGGTAGACGCGATCACGCGCGTCGTAGTAATCGGTCTTCATCGGCAGGAAGGTACCCCGGTCGATGCGCGTGACATAGCGGGCGAACTCGACCGTACCCGGATTCTTCGGCTTGCTCTCGATCACGTAGTGCTGGTCGTTGGTCTCGACCAGCGTGTGTTCGTCCGCCTGCGGATGGCGCCCCGACACGTCCTCGTAGAAGAAGTGCGAGCCGACGAAGCTGGTGCGCTTGTCGCCGGCGCTGAT
>DAOMOU010000190.1:0-4167 GCA_035444525.1 Gammaproteobacteria bacterium
CGCCCTGCTGCGCCTCCAGCACCGCGGTTTCGATGGCGGTGGCGAAGGCCGTCTCATCGGCGCCGCCGTGACTCTTGATCACGATCCCCTGCAGGCCGACGAAACTCGCGCCATTGTAGCGCCGCGGGTCGACGCGTGCCGCTAGCGAGCGGAACAGCGGCGCTGCGCCCAGCGCCATGGCCCGGCTGAAAATGCTGCGCCGGATCTCCTCGCGCGTGACCTGCGCCAGCATCCGGGCCGTGCCCTCGATGGTCTTCAGCGCGACATTGCCGGTGAACCCGTCGGTTACCACGACGTCGACCTTGCCGGACATGATGTCCGTGCCCTCGACGAAGCCGGTGTAGTTGAGCGCGCTGGCGCGCAGCCACTGGTGCGCCTGGCGGAGCGTGCCGCTGCCCTTGATGTCCTCGGTGCCGATGTTGAGCAGGCCGATGCGCGGCCGTGCCAGCCCGTGCATGTCGCAGGCGACGATGTCGCCCATCACCGCGAACTCGCACAGCTGGCGCGCGGTGCAGACGGCATTGGCGCCGAGGTCGAGCATCAGCGTCTGGCCGCCCAGCGCCGGGATACCCGACAGGATGGCGGGGCGGTCCACGCCCGGCAGGGTCTTGAGGACGAACTTGGCGGTGGCCATCAGCGCGCCGGTGTTACCCGCGCTGACGCACGCGGCGGCGCGGCCCTCCTTCACCAGGTTGATGGCGACGCGCATCGACGAGTCGCGCTTGCGCCGCAATGCCTCCGCGGGAGGCTCGTCCATGCCGACGATTTCGGTGGCGGGCTGGACGCTGACGCGTGCCCTCAGGCCGGTCGAGCGGTGCTCGATCAGCGGCTCGATGACCTCGGGCTGGCCGACCAGCACGGCATGCAACGCCGGCTTCCGGCGCAGCAACTCCAATGTCGCGCGGACAGGGACAGCGGGCGCGCTGTCCCCGCCCATGGCGTCGATCGCAATGGTCAGCGGTGTCGACATCAGGCCGAGGCGACGGTGCGGAACGAGACGCGCGGCCTGGTCCGGCCGGCGACCGCTATTCCTCGTCGACCACCGTGGCGACGTCGATCACCTTCTTGCCGCGATAAAAGCCGTCCGCGGTGACGTGATGGCGACGATGGGTCTCGCCGCTGGTGGGGTCGACCGACAGCGTCGGCTTGCCCAGCGCATCGTGCGAACGACGCATGCCGCGCTTCGAGGGGGTCTTTCTGCTCTTCTGTACAGCCATGGTGGCGTTGCTCCGTCAATCAGTTCCTGCGCTTGAGTGCGGCGAGCACCGCGAACGGGCTCGACGACCTCTCTCCGCCCTCGCCGGGCTCCAGCTCCGCCAGCTTCGCAGCCAGCTTGCCGCAATCCTCGCTGCGCTCGTGCACCGGGAAAGCCGGCACCGCGAGCAGCACTTCGTCCTCGAGCAACTCCCGCAGTGTCATGCCGGGCTCCAGCTCGCAGTGCTCGAAGCCGGCGGCGACCGCCGCTGCTCCAAGCTCGTCGGCGCGCCCGAACATCAGCTTCGGCCGCGCGCACACCTCGAGTTCCATCTCCTCGAGACAACGCTGGCAATGGCAGCGCAGCCTCGCGACGACCTGGCCCTCGAGCAGCGCCACGCCGTTCTCGTCCTCCCGGAAGCCGGCATCCACCCGGACCACCGTGTCCGGCACCGCCCCGGAGGGGTCGAGCGCCGCGAGCCGCGTCCAGTCCAGGAGCGGCGTCTCAGAGCGCAGCCGCCGGTCCCGCGCGGCCAGCGCCCGGGGCTCCAGGGGGCGGTCAAGCTCGTCGGACATAAGCCGAGTAGAATATCGAGCGGCGCGAATCCTGTCAAAGCGTTGAAAGCCTGAATGTTTTGCCCGCGGGTCGCCGCGCGCGTTAGTCTAGCGCGCATGAGCCAAGCAACGGCAGCTGACACGCCGCGCCCGACACTGGTCCTGGCCTCCGCCTCGCGATACCGGCGCGCCCTGCTGGAGAGGCTCGGGCTGCCTTTCATCCAGGATGCGCCCGCCGTCGACGAGTCCCTGCGCACGGGCGAGGCGCCGGCCGAGGCCGCCATGCGCCTGGCACGCGCCAAGGCCAGGGCCGTGCTCGAGCGCCACCCGGCCGCGATCGTCATCGGCTCGGACCAGGTGGCGGTGCGCGGCGAGGAGATCCTGGGCAAACCGGGCGATGCGCAACGAGCCGCGCAGCAGCTGACGCTCTCGGCGGGCCGCCACGTCGAGTTCCTGACCGCGGTGTGCGTGCTCAGCGGCGCGCGACCGGACGAGCCGGAGGAACACATCGACATCACCCGTGTCGTGTTCCGGCCGCTGACGCCGGCCGAGATCCGCAACTACGTGGCGCGGGACGCCCCTGAGGACTGCGCCGGCAGCTTTCGCGCCGAAGGACTCGGCATCGCGTTGTTCGAGCGCATCGACAGCCAGGACCCGACCGGGCTGATCGGCCTGCCGCTGATCTGGCTGGCCCAGGCCCTCCGTCGGCTCGACTTGCCGGTGCTCTGACCCCGCCGTCGCCCTTCAGTCCAGCAGCGGCAACAGCGCGTCGAGCGCATCGATCAGGGCGATCGGCGCGTGGGCGCGCAGGCGCTCCGGGGCATGCGCGCCGTAGCTCACGGCCACGGCCGGCACGCCGGCGCGCCGCGCCATCTCCAGGTCCCACTCCGTGTCGCCCACCATCAGCGTCGCCGCCGCGGGCGTGCCCAGCGCTGCCATCAGCTCCAGCAGCATGTCCGGATGTGGCTTGGAGCGGGTCTCGTCCGCAGTCCGGGAGCCCGCCATGAACCGCCCGAGGCCGGTCGTCTCCAGGTCGCGGTCCAGCCCGCGGCGACTCTTGCCGGTCGCCACGCCCAGCAGGAAGCCGCGGCCGGCAAGCTCGGCCACGACCTCCTCGGCACGTGCGAAGAGCTGCGCCGTCTGCAGTTCGGGGGCGAAGAAGTGGTCGCGGTAGGCCGCCACGAACGGCGTGAAGCTCTGCGGCCCGAGCTCGGGAAACAGGCGCTGCCAGGATTCCCTCAGGCCCAGCCCGATGATGTCCCGAATGGCCTCCGGCGGCCGTGCCGGCAGGCCCAGCTGCGCGATCGCGCCGGACGCCGCCGCGACGATCTGCGCGGTCGAATCCATCAGCGTGCCGTCCCAGTCGAACACCACCAGCCGGGTCGGCTTAGCCATGGTGCGACTCCAGCCGCGACAGCACCTCCCGCAGGTCGTCCGGCAACGGCGCCGAGAACACGCGCCACTCGCCGCTCACCGGATCCTCCCAGCCGACCGAGGCCGCGTGCAGGAACAGTCTCTCCAGCCCGAGGCCCTTCATCCGGCGGTTGTACTCACGGTCACCGTAGCGTTCGTCGCCGGCCAGCGGATGGCCCGCCTCGGCGGCCTGCACGCGAATCTGGTGCGTGCGCCCGGTCATGATCCTGACTTCCAGCAGCGAAGCCGCCGAACCGATCTCCACCGGGCGAAAAATGCTGGCTGCCGCCTTGCCGGTCTCATCCACGGTCACCATGCGCTCGCCGCCGCGCACGGTCTTCCGCAGTCGGTCCTCGAGCCGCACCTGGCCCATCTCCCAGCGACCCTTGACCAGCGCCAGGTAGCGTTTCTCCACCCTGCCCTCGCGCAGCAGCGCATGCAGGGCGCGCAACATGCTCCGCCGCTTGGCGATCAGCAGGCACCCGCTGGTCTCACGGTCCAGCCGGTGGACGAGTTCGAGGTAGGGTGCGTCGGGCCGCGCCGCCCGCAGCGCCTCGATGACACCGTGCGACAGCCCGCTGCCGCCGTGCACGGCGATGCCCGTCGGCTTGTCGAGCACGATCAGCCGGTCGTCCTCGTGCAGGATCCGGTCCTCCAGCTTCAGCCCGGCGTTGCGCCCGCGCAGCGGTACGGCGCCTGGCTCCGGGCGGCGCACCGGCGGCAGGCGTACCTGGTCGCCCGTCGCCAGCCGGTAGTCCGGTTTCGCACGGCCCTTGTTGACCCGCACCTCGCCCTTGCGCAGCAAGCGATAGACATGCGACTTGGGCACGCCCTTGAGGCGCGCGAGCAGGAAATTGTCGAGTCGCTGGCCCGCCTCGTCCTCGCCGATGCGGACGAGTTCCACGGACGGCCGGCTCCCGGCGGATGGTGAAACCAAATTCTCCTCCCGGATTCAGGGGCTTAGCGATTGCTGAGGGGTCGAGCGGTTGCTATAGTACGCCACGG
>DAOMOU010000191.1:0-4166 GCA_035444525.1 Gammaproteobacteria bacterium
CGGACGCATTGGTCCGGGTCGCTGAGGCGTACCTTGAACCGGATTTGCGGCCGCGGTCGACCGCCGAGAAGTACCAGGTGCACGTGCATCTCGATGCGCGACGTGCCGCCGACGGGCCGGTGATCGATCCGGACTCGCCGGCGCTCGCCGAGGAAACTGTCCGCCGACTGGGCTGTGAGGCCGGCCTGGTGCCGGTGCTGCACGACGGCGAGGAAATTCTCTCGGTGGGGCGCAAGACGCGCGCCGTACCGCCGGCCATCCGCCGGGCGTTGCGGCTCAGGGATCGTGGCTGCCGCTTCCCCGGCTGCACCCATCACCGCCACGTCGACGCTCACCACATCCGCCACTGGGCGGACGGCGGCGAGACGAAGCTGTCCAACCTGGTGGAGCTGTGCGGCCGGCACCACCGGCTGTTGCACGAGGGCGGCTACGGCCTCAAGGTCACCGACGACGGCGCGCTGGTGTTCACCCGTCCCGACGGCGCGCGCATCCTGGAGGTGCCGCGGCCGCTGGCGCTAAGCGGCCACCCGCTGGAGGTGCTGCAGGAGGCACATCGTCGCCTCGGCGTTTCCGCGGAAACGCATCGCTGTCACTGGGATGGCGTACACCCGGACTACGGGTTGGCGATCCAGGTGCTGGACCAGATGGCGCGAAGACCAGGCGACAGCGGCAACTCACAGTATTGAGCGTTATGGCCCGCGCCGCACCGACCAGTATCCGGGCCCCCGCCGATGGTGAGCGATGGCCAAGATGAACAGACAGTCGGACTCAATGCAATAAAGGATCGAATAGGGAAACTGGCCCAACACGAACTGCCTTATCGGGTTCGCCAACGGAGTGCCGATCCCGGGATTGTCCAGTATCAGTTGGACTGCCCTTTCGACCTCGTCGCAGAAGCGCGCGCCCAAACCGGTGACTTCGGAATCATAACGTGCTGCGGTGTGGAAGAATTCTAGTTCGGCCTCGGGATGAAATTCATAGTTCATCGTCCGAAGCGTGAGTGAATTCGATCGAACACGAGAGCACCAGGTACGCCCTCCGATTGACCCGACGCAAGCTCGTGACGTCTGCGCTGGGCTGCTTCCAACCAGGCTTTTTCAATATGCGGCTCCGAGAATTTATCGAGATCTGCGACGAGCACCCGCAGGAGCTCTCGCTTCTCCTCGATGCTAAGCGCCTGGATTTCCTTCTCGAGCCTTGTGAACGCACGCGACATGGCAACCGCCCCTTGTTCTCGGACTCGACTTAGTCTACAGCCACGTTGAAAGAGCCGGGAAGCTTGAAAATCTACCTGCTCCCCGCGGATTCAGGGTCATCGCCCGGACCCAGCGCTCCTTCGACGTCGCCCGCATCCTCCCCCGGGATGGCGTGCTCCTCGCCGAACCACTGGCCGAGGTCGATCAGGCGGCAGCGCTCGCTGCAGAAGGGACGCCACTTGGACGCGGGCGACCACTCGACCGGCTTGCCGCAGTGGGGACAGGAAACTTCGCGCATCGCCGGGCTCAGCAGCAGGTCAGCTCGAACTCGACGTCGCCGCTGACCTGCACCGGCCGCTGCTCGGGGCCGGCCCAGGTGAGGAAGCGCACGGTGAAGCGGTGCTGGCCGCCGCTGGTCTCGGGGTAGCAGTTGGCGGTCGCGGGCAGCGAGATGCGCACCAGCTGACAGCCGATGGAGCGGTCGATCTGGTGCTGGAACATGCCGCCCGGGGCGATCTCGGGGCGCCCGGGCGAGGATTCGCGGGTAAGCCACAGCAGCTGGCCGATGGCGTCGCACAGCGGCTTGAGGTGGCGGAACCACGCCTGGAAGTCGCTGTAGCGTTGCTCCTCGGGCAGGCTCAGCCAGTGCTTGAAGTCCGGCAGGTCGAACTCGCAGGTGCCGCCGGGGATGGCGCTGCGGTGGCGGATCGAGGCAAGGAATTCGGAGTCTTTCAAGGGCTGGGTGTAGTTGGCGCCGCAGCTGCTGAGCTGGTGACGGAGTTGCGAGATGCGTTCCAGCAATGCGTCGAGGCGCGTGCGGTCCACGCCGGGCCGGCTGGCGAAGCCCGACAGCATGGTGGCGTGCCGCTCGAGGTCCTTGAGCACTTCGCCGCGCACGTCGCCGCGGCTGACGATGGCGAGAATCTCGATCAGGCTGCCCATGGCGGCGCGGCTCGACCAGGCCGAGGGCTGGCGGGCGTGGTGTTGCGCCTGGCGGGCGAGGAACTCGATGCGCAGGAAGGTCCGCATCCGCTCGGTGAGCGGTTGCTCGTAGACGACCGTCTCCCGTGCTTCCTGTCGGGCGGGGGCATTCGCCACGCTTCGGTTCATCGCGCGATTCTGTACGATGCTGCGCAGCACCGCAAACCCCCGTGCGCTCAGGGCAGGCGCAGCCCCGGGCCCCCCCGTTCGGCGCCGGTGGCCATTTCGCGGTACAGGGCATGCAGCGTCTGCACCGCGGCCGGCAGGCGCTCCGGCGGGCCGTCGTTGACGATCACGTCGTGGGCGGCGGCGAGGCGCTGTTCGCGGGTTGCCTGGCTGGCGAGGATGGCCCGCGCGATCGCCTCGTCGCCGCCGTCGCGCGCCAGCAGCCGCTCGAGCTGCGCCTCGGCGGGGCAGTCCACCACCAGGACCCGGTCCATCCAGCCGGCCAGGCCGAACTCGACCAGCAGCGGGGCGACGATCACCTGGTAGGGGCCGCCGGCCAACTGAGCATGGCGCACTGCCGCCAGCAGGATCCGGGGATGCAGCAATTCCTCGAGCCGCTTGCGCGCGACCGGGTCGCGGAACACGCGGGTGCGCAGCGCCGCGCGGTCCAGCCGGCCGTCGGCGGCGAGTATTTCCGGGCCGAACAGCTCGACGATGGCCGCCAGCGCCGGCTCGCCCGGCTCGACCACTTCGCGCGCCACCTGGTCCAGATCGATCACCGGCACGCCCTGCTCGGCGAACAGCCGCGCCACGGTGGACTTGCCGCTGGCGATGCCGCCGGTCAGCGCGACGCGAAAGCGCCCGTCCGTGAAGGCGGGGGCGCGCAGCACCTCAGTCGAGTCCGGCGAAGTGCAGCCAGGCGCCGGTCAGCGCCGGGCCCCACAGCATGGCGATCCAGCCGGCGGCGGCCAGGTACGGCCCGAAGGGAATGGGGATCTGCCGGTCGCGCCCGAGCAGCAGGATCATGGCGATGCCGATGATCGCGCCGACCAGCGCGGACAGCAGGATCACCAGCGGCAACACCTGCCAGCCGAGCCAGGCGCCGATCGCCGCCAGCAGTTTGAAGTCGCCGAAGCCCATGCCCTCGCGCCCGGTCACCAGCTTGAAGCCCTGGTAGACGGTCCACAGGCTGAGGTAGCCGGCCACCGCGCCGATCACCGCCGCCTCGATGCTCACGAAGGCCTGCTCCCCGGCGAGCAGGTTGAACAGCAGCCCGGCCCACAGCAACGGCAGCGTGATGCTGTCCGGCAGCAGCTGCTCGTCGATGTCGATGAAGGTCAGCGCGACCAGCGTGGCGGTGAAGCCGATGCCCGCCAGTGCCTGCCAGGGCCAGGGCAGGTGCCAGGCGGTGGCGGCGAACAGCAGGCCGGTCAGCAGCTCGACCGCCGGGTAGCGCACGGAAATTCGCGTGCCGCAGCCGGCGCACTTGCCGCGCAGCGCCAGCCAGCTCAGCAGCGGGACGTTCTCGATGGCGCGGATCGGGCGGCTGCACTGCGGGCAGCGCGAGCGCGGCGCGACCAGGCTGAAGGGGTCTTCCGGCAGCTTGGGCGCCGGCTGCGTCATCTCCTCGGCACAAGCCGCGCGCCATTCGCGCCGCATCATCAGCGGCAGGCGATACACCACCACGTTGAGGAAGCTGCCGACCACGAGGCCGAACAGCAGCGCGATGCCGGCCAGCGCGGCGGGCGACAGACCGGCGAGCAGCTGCATCCGCTAGACGACGGCGCCGAGCTTGAAGATCGGCAGGTACATGGCGATGACCAGGCCGCCGACCAGGATGCCGAGGATGGCCATGATCATCGGCTCCAGCAGGGCGGACAGGTTGTCCACCGCGTCGTCGACGTCGCGCTCGTAGAAGTCCGCCACCTTGGCGCACATCTCGTCCAGCGAGCCGGACTCCTCGCCCACGGCCACCATCTGGATCACCATGTTGGGGAACAGCTCGGTGGCTTCCATGGCGCGCTGCAGGCGCTGGCCGGTGGC